>NZ_AJZR01000029.1:0-53308 GCF_000271925.1 Capnocytophaga sp. oral taxon 412 str. F0487
CAGATGCTCTGAACCAGCTGAGCTAAGAATCCTTTTTAATTATGAAAACAACAATAAAATCCGAGTTTTGGTGGGTCCTACTGGATTCGAACCAGTGACCCTCTGCTTGTAAGGCAGATGCTCTGAACCAGCTGAGCTAAGAACCCCAAAATTACAATGATAAAAATTTTTTAATTTTAACCTAAGTGGGTCCTACTGGATTCGAACCAGTGACCCTCTGCTTGTAAGGCAGATGCTCTGAACCAGCTGAGCTAAGAACCCTTACGTTTAATTCGGGTGCAAAGGTACTACTTTTTTTTAACTCTCCAAATTTTTTGGTAAAAAAAGTAGAAAAAGATTGCAATGTAGTAAGCATCACCTCTTCAGCTCCTTTATGAAATGTATGTCCAGAGGTTCTTATAGCGTTGTAACTGATAGAGCGTGTGGGCTATGCATTGATTTTGGGGCAACTCTAAATTAGGGTCGGCTTTCAGTAGATCGATAGCTTGAAAGCGTGCTGCTCTTAGTATATCTTGGTCTTTTACAAGGTCGGCTATTTTTAGAGCGAGCACTCCACTTTGTTGCGTACCCATTAGGTCACCAGGGCCACGCAATTTTAGGTCTACTTCAGCGATTTCAAAACCGTCGTTAGTACGCACCATCGTTTCCATACGCGTACGAGTATCGTTACTCATTTTGTTGCCTGTGAGTAATATACAATAACTCTGTTCACTGCCACGACCTACACGTCCTCTCAACTGGTGTAGTTGTGAGAGTCCAAAGCGCTCGGCACTCTCAATTACCATTACGGAAGCATTGGGCACATTTACTCCTACTTCTATTACGGTGGTAGCCACCATTATTTGTGTTTCATTACGTAGGAAGCGCTCCATTTCAGCATCTTTTTCAGTTGGTTTGAGTCTACCGTGTACCATAGAAACCTTATATTTTGGCAAAGGAAAGCTTGCCGTGATATAATCATAGCCTTCGGTAAGATTCTTAAAATCTAACGCTTCCGATTCTTCTATAAGTGGATATACTACATAAGCTTGTCGTCCTTTATCTATCTCTTTTTTAATAAATTCATAAGTCTCTGCACGGTGGTTTTCAAACTGATGTAGAGTTTTAATAGGCTTACGCCCAGGGGGGAGTTCATCTATTATCGAAACATCTAAATCACCATATACACTCATCGCTAAAGTGCGCGGGATAGGGGTGGCAGTCATTACTAAGATATGAGGCGGAATAGTGTTTTTATGCCATAACTTCGAGCGCTGTTCTACCCCAAATCGGTGTTGCTCATCGATAATGGCAAGTCCTAAGTTTCTGAACTGTACTTTGTTTTCCAAAAGAGCGTGAGTGCCTATAAGGATAGAAAGCTCTCCAGACTGTAATTGTTCATCTAACATTTTGCGTTCTTTTGTTTTAGACGAACCTGTGAGCAGTGCTACAGTTACTCCTGTCTCTTTTAGTAGTTCACTAATGTTTTGGTAATGCTGATTGGCAAGAATTTCGGTAGGTGCCATCAAGCAGGCTTGGCAACCATTATCTACTGCTAAAAGCATCGTCATTAGGGCTACGATGGTTTTACCAGAGCCTACATCGCCTTGCAATAAGCGGTTCATTTGGGCATTTGAGCCTACATCGGCGCGTATTTCTTTCAATACTCGTTTTTGGGCATCGGTAAGCGGAAAAGGCAAATGATGGTTATAGAAGTTCATAAAAGCATCGCCTACATCCTTGAAAGGTTGTCCTTGGAACTTCTGTTTGTGCAGAAGATTCTTGCGTACCAACTGCACTTGTATGTAGAAAAGCTCTTCAAATTTGAGTCGTACAGAGGCTTTAGTAAGCAAAGTTTGATCAGTAGGGAAGTGGATATTGCGCATTGCCTCCTGCTTGGAGATGAGGTTCATAGAAGCGAGTATGTTATCCGGTAAATTCTCGGCAAAGCTATTGCCTATTTCTTCAAAAACTGTTTGTACTAATTGGCGCATCACTCTATTGGTAATGTTGCGTTTAGCTAATTTTTCGGTAGAGGGATATACGGGCTGAATACTGCTGTGTCCTGCCTTCTTGAATTCGCTGAGCAAGTCCATTTCGGGGTGAGGCATAGAGAAAGTGCCTCCAAAGAAATTCAGTTTGCCAAAAATCACATAAGGTTCGTTGATTTTTAGGGTTTCACGCAACCATTTAAGTCCTTTGAACCACACGAGCTCCATAGCGCCCGTATCGTCTACAAAGGTAGCAACAAGACGAGTACCTTTTTGGTGAGCCGACTCTACTGTGCGTAGGTTTACTATCTTGCCTACGAGTTGCACCTCGGCATTATTGTTCTGCAATTCGTTGATTTTGTAAAACTTGGTACGGTCGATATACCTGTTAGGGAACAAGTTTAGCAAATCTTGATACTCATAGATACCGAGCTCTGTTTTCAAGAGTTCAGCCCGCTGATTGCCCACGCCACGCAGATAGTTGATGGGAGTATGTAGGATATTCTCTGGAATCATAAGAGCAAAAGTAATAAAAAAATACAAACATCAAGCTCACATTATTTAATTCTTGTTTATAAAAATTACCTCAAATATCTTACTCCAATTCTTACCCGTGATGAAGAAAGTATTACGCCTAGCGTGATAAGCAATGCCATTAAGAACATCTAAATCAGGAGTTTGTTCTACTTTTTCTTTTAATCCTCGTATATCTACAACGCCTTCTATAGCACCATTATTGGGGTTGATAATCATAATACCATCTTTTAGATAAGTATTAGCATATATTTTCCCGTCTACAAATTCTAATTCGTTAGCATTGGTAAAAATAGATTTATTAGTACATAGTTGTAAACTGTCTACTTCTTCAAAAGTGTTAGGATTGAGTATCCAAATCTTTTCTGAACCATCACTTTTGTAAAGTTTATCACTACCGTTATGACAGAGCCCCCAACCTTCTTTACTTTTATGGTAAGAGAAAGTTTTTAACAGTTTTAGCTGAGTATCATATACAAATCCTATATTTTCTCTCCAAGTGAGTTGGATTATTTTATCTCTAAAAACGGTAGCTCCTTCACCAAAATACATTGCTTGTAAAGGTACATTTTTGTACATTTCGCCCGTAAAAGGATTCCATTTGCGTATGGAAGATTCTCGGTATTGCCCTGTGCTTTCTACTAAAGTATCACCTATAAATTCTAAACCTTGAGTATAAGCCTGTTTGTCGTGGGGATATTCATTTAGTATTTTATAAGTATACAATTTAGGAGCTTGTCCTGCCAAAAGTAAAATTTCTTTTCGTACTTTATAAACTTCTCCTTTATCAGTATATACAGTTACTTCTAAAGGCTGTTTACCTAACATTAGGTTTTCAAGTACTATGTTCTCATTAGTAACAACAAGCTCTTGGTGATGAAACTGATAGCTAATCTTTACTATTTTACCTTCAAACTTAGGATTCACAACTTTTATCTGTAAAGTTTCTCCTATGTGGTATTCCTTCTTTTTAGGATGCAGTTCTATATTGAAAGCATCTTGCTTAGGTGGATTTGCATTTTTGCAAGCTCCTATTAATAAGAAACTTAATATGCAAATTAACTGTTGTAATTTCATTCTATCGTTTACTTTGAAAAATATAAGTAATAGTTCCTATTTGCTCTTTTTTGCCTGTTACAGCGTTAAATCTGGCTCTGCTAGCATATAGTAATGAGTTTTCTATAAGGCAATCATCATTGGTAGTTGAATTCATTTTGTCAAGAGCTGTTCTAATAACTCTTCCTGCTTCATCAACTGTAATAATAATCACTACTTGCCCTTCTTTTTCACAAGTAAATACAGGGTTAGGTATATTTCCAGTCCTGCCAGATAAGGCATATTTTACTAAAGTATTCTTATTTACTTTATTATCAGATGAAATTTTAGTTGTTTTTTGAAGAGTATTATCGTCCGATATTACTAAGTTAGACGACATTTTATTATTACTCACCAATTCTTCCTTAGCGCTTTCCATCTCTTGAGAAGCACGTTCTGCCATTATTTCGTCTAAGGTTTTAAAATTCTCAGTATGGCGTAAGTCAGCATCGGCTTGATTATAGGCATTAGTAGTCAGTTTCGCATTCATAGCTTGAGAAAGATCAGGCGCTTCAGTTTGTTCCTCTAATTTTGGAGGTTCATAAGGTAAATCATCGGGAGTGAGTGCCATTTCAATCATTATTTCTTTCTCTCTACTGCTAAGTTGTATCACCATAAGGGTTACTACCGTACCGAAAAGTATCAGTAAGGTAAGCATAATTGCCTTATCAGTATTTGAAAACATCGATAGAAAGTAGCGAAACTCATATTTGATTCCTGAGGTCTTTTTTTTCTTTTTTCGAGGAAAAATGGCTTCTATATTAAGGTCGGAAGTGTGTCGTTGTTTTTGTTGTTTATTAAGGCGTTCTCGCTCTCGCTCTTCATACACATCATTAATAGACTTTTTCCTATTGTTTTGTGTGTTTAAAGTAGATTCTTTTCGAGCGAAATGGTCATTAAGAGTTGTTTTATTCTTATCGATAAATCGCTCGAATACAGTAGTGAGAATAATAGGTTTTGTTTGCATTTTTGGAATATGTATGTTTATAAATTCATCAGGCGTTAAGGCATCATTTACCGAGAAATCACCTATCTTAGTACGTCGCAATGCAGATAGATAGCCACCAGAACCTAAGGCTTTACCAAAGTCGTTTGCCAAGGAGCGTATGTAGGTGCCTTTGCTACAAACCACCTCAAAGTGCAACTTAGGAAACTGACTTGCATCTATATCGAAAGTGTGAATATAGATAGTGCGCTGAGGAACTTCTATTTCTTTGCCGTCGCGGGCAAATTCGTAGAGCCGTTTGCCTTCTTTCTTGATAGCCGAAAATACGGGAGGCGTTTGCGTGAGCTCCCCTATAAACTGCATTCGTACTTCTTCTATCAGTTCAGGAGTGATATGGTCAGTAGGGTAGTGGGCATCTATTTTGGTTTCCTTATCATAGGAAGGAGTCGTAGCCCCTACGGTGATAGTGCCCGTATAAGTTTTTACAGTGTCTTGTATTTCAGTAATCTTCTTGGTAAATTTGCCCGTACAAATCACCAATAAACCAGAGGCAAGCGGGTCTAATGTTCCTGCGTGCCCTATCTTTATCTTCTTGAGCTTATAGTGTTTGAGTATTGCCCATTTGATTTTGTTCACCGCTTGAAACGACGACCATTGCAAGGGCTTATCGATAAGCAAGATACGACCTTCTGTAAGTTCTTCTGGAGTTATCATACTATTCACTTTTCACTTCCGTAGTATTTTTCCCCTATTCGTATTTTTTCTCTTCCGTTGGCTACTCGCCATTTGTTAGCATCGCGCAACGAGAAAGCACAACCACAGTACTCTTGTTGGTAGAACTTCTCGTTTTTGCAGATTTCCATATTACAGGCAGCACCTCCGTTTTTGCGCCAATTGTAGTCCCAATAGGTAAGTCCCTCGTACTTGCTGGCAGCATTTTTTCCTGCTTCATTCACTTGGTTGAGGTCTTTCCAACGAGAGATGCCTAGTGAGGTTGCAATGGTATCAAAGCCGTTTTCGTAAGCATATAAAGCGGTACGCTCCATACGCATATCAAAGCACATTGCACAACGACTGCCCCGTTCTGGTTCAAATTCCATACCTTTAGCACGCGTATACCAGTTATCGGTGTCGTATTCGGCATCTACAATAGGTACGCCACACTTTTCAGCAAAGCGGATATTTTCCTCTTTGCGAATTTCGTATTCTTTTTGAGGGTGAATATTAGGGTTGTAAAAAAATATAGTAAACTCTATTCCCGATGCCTGAATAGATAGTATAATAGAGCCCGAGCAAGGCGCACAACAAGTGTGCAACAAGAGCTTTTTGCCATTGTTGGGTAATACGAGATTCTTGTGAACTAATTCCATAGTATTTTTATTGTTTCCTTATCAGAGGGCAAAAATACAAAGAAATAGTAATATATCAAGATTCTGGTGGGTACATTTGTTTGAGAGCGTTCACATATACCTCTGCGCCTTTGCGTTTAAAGCCTTCATTTTCATAGAGCTTAATAGCTGCTTCGTTAGTAGGCGAGGTAAAGAGCAATATTTCTCCCAAGCCCAACTCTTTGCCTTTGGCGATAAGAAGTTGTATGAGCTGAGTGCCTATTTTTTTACCACGTGCCATCTCGTCTACCACCACATCTTCTATCCAACCTTTATAGCCCGAAATCACTCTGTAGATAGCCATAGAAGCCATTCCGTGTAGGCGACCGTCTTCTATGTAACCCACTACATAAGGCATTTTAGTTTTGTCCTGGAAAAGGTCAGATAGTCGTTGCTGGTAGCGCCTGCTCAACAGTGAAAAAAGTCTGTGAGCGTCATCTTCAATGGTTGGTGTAATGTTGCTTTTATTTAAAAATGTAATCATATTATTTAGTTGTTAGTCATTAGTTTACTAGTTTTTAATCACCATATTCTGCCAAAGTTTTAAACTTGTACAAAGTTGATATACCTATTACTTCTCACACTTGTCATTTCTCTTGCTCCTTTTCATTACTACTCATTTACTACTTATCATTAACCATTAATCAATTAAGCATTAATTTCATCTTCTGTTGCAATTTCTTAGCTTTTTCACCTGCTACTTTGGCAAAGTCTTCGCCCTTAGAAGCGTAGATAATCCCTCTTGACGAGTTGATAAGCAGTCCATAGTAGTTGTTGAGACCGTAGTGGCACACTTCTTCTAAACTGCCTCCTTGTGCCCCTACTCCTGGTACTAACAAGAAATGTTCAGGTATAATTTTGCGTATTTCCTTTAAGTATTCCGCCTTGGTTGCGCCTACTACATACATCAGGTTTTGGCTGTTTTGCCAAGTAAGTGAGGTGCGTAATACCTTTTTGTACAGCTCTTCATCGTTGAGTTTTTGCGTTTGGAAGTCGAAAGCCCCTTCATTAGAAGTTAGAGCTAAGAGAATGGTGTGTTTGTTTTCGAAAGCTAAAAAAGGCTCTACTGAATCTCTTCCCATATAGGGGGCTACTGTCACGCTATCGAATTGCATATCCTCAAAGAAAGCTTTGGCATACATACTTGAAGTGTTGCCTATATCCCCGCGTTTGGCATCAGCAATAGTGAAAATCTCAGGGTGGTGACGGTTCAGGTAGTCAATCGTCTTTTTCAAGGCACGCCAACCTTTTTCGCCGTGTGCTTCGTAGAAAGCTGTATTGGGTTTGTAGGCTACCGCAAAAGCGTGGGTAGCCTCTATAATCGCCTTGTTGAAGGCAAAAAGCGGGTCTTCCTCTTCAAGCAAGTGAGGAGGAATTTTACTCATATCGGTATCCAAGCCCACACATAACAGCGATTGTTTAGCTTCGATTTGCTGGATGAGTTGCTTAGTAGTCATTTTCTTCTATACGGGCGATTTCTCGTTCGTAGAAAGCGATAGCTTCTTCTATAAGGTTCTCGCTTTCAGCTTCTAACTCTTTGGTGTCTTCTTCGTCGAACTCTTCGAGCCATTCTACTTCATCGTTGTCTAAGTTCAGCACGAAGCGCGGATACTCTAAATGCACCACGAACATTGCGTCGGGCATATCGGTGTTGTCACCTAAAATAAATTTCGGGAAGTTACTCATTTCAATTCTTTTATTAGTTCAATAGCTTTGGCTACCCCTGTTGAAGCAACGTCTTTAATTACAGTGATTTTATCTTTACTACTGATGCTTGGGCGTGGGTCTATATAATATATAGGTGTATCTTTCTTGGCACAGTTCATCAATCCAGCAGCGGGGTACACTTGTAATGAAGTACCTACAATAATCACTATATCGGCAGTTTCTACCTCTTCGGCAGCCTTTACAATCATTGGTACATCTTCGCCAAACCACACAATGTGAGGTCGTAATTGTGCTCCACTGGGGCTCAGGTCGCCCACTTTAATGTCGTCAGTACAGTTGTATAGCGTATAGGGGTCATCTACTCCCCGCATTTTTAGCAGTTCGCCGTGTAAGTGAATAATGTGATGGCTACCCGCACGTTCGTGCAAGTCATCTACATTTTGAGTGATGATTACCACGTCGTACTCTTTTTCCAACTCGGCTAATAATAGGTCAGCGGGGTTAGGTTGCACATTTTTCACCTGTTTGCGTAAGCCGTTGTAGAAGTTCAATACAAGTTCAGGGTCTTTCTCAAAGCCATAAGGTGTTGCCACTTGTTCTATATCGTGACCTTCCCACAAACCATCGGCATCTCGAAAAGTCTTTACACCACTTTCAGCGCTAATCCCTGCCCCCGTGAGGACTACTATTTTCTTCTTTTTCATATTGGTAATGTTAGTTATGGTCTTGTCAGAGAATTAATTTGCGCTTTCGTGCGCTTTGCACTTTGCTAAAGTTTCTAATAGCCCGTCGTACTACGACTTGCCTGTTGTGCTACGACTTTTAGCAAAGTAGAAGTCTACTAATTTCCTACTTCTTATCTCTATTTTAGCATCAACTTAACTTCACTTTTCCTTCGTTCATTGTTCGTCTTTTGTTCGTTTTTTGTTCGTTTTTTGTTCGTTTTTCCTATAAGCTTTCTATAAGCTTTCTATAAGCTTTCTATAAGCTTTCTATAAGCTTTCTATAAGCTTCTCCCAAATTAACCATTAATCGTTAACCATTAATCATTAAATAAGGTTTCTATGCTAATTAACTCATCTACTAATAAATAAAAAAAGTCCCTTTCAACTGAAAGGGACTTTTTTACTGCAATTACTTTTTGTTTACTGCTTCAGATAATTCAGCCCCTGCTTTGAATTTTACAACTTTCTTAGCAGGTACTTTAATTACTGCACCAGTACGAGGGTTGCGAGCCTCTCTGGCTTCTTTTTTAGCAACTGACCAAGAACCGAATCCTACGACAGCTACTTTGTCACCTTTTTTTAGAGCCTTTTCAACACTTGAAAAGAACGCTTCAACAGCTTTTTTAGAGTCGGTTTTTGTAAGTCCAGACCCTGCTGCAATTGCATCAATTAATTCTGATTTGTTCATATGATAACTTATAAATACAGTTAATAAGGACAAAGGTAGTAATATATTTCATCATAGCAAGTATAAAACAAGAAAAAATGCGATTTTTAGTAAAAAATTAACATTTTAGGTGCTTTTTTAGCGCTTTTTTTTGGCTCGTTAAACCTTTTTTTCTACTTTTGCACTCTCAAAATAAAGTTAAGAAAGTTCTTACAAATTATGCTTACAAGACGACATATTAGGGCAAAAGTAATGCAATCAATTTATGCAATGCGTCAGAGCCAAAGTCAGGATTTAGACAAAGAATTGAAGTTCTTGCAAAACAGTGCTGATGAAATGCGACACCTATATTTATTAATATTATCACTTTTCATTGAACTGCATTCTTTGGCAACTCATCAACACAAAGTAGCTCAGAAAAAATATTTGGCTACTACTGAAGAAAGAACAGTACATCAAAAATTCTCTGAAAACCTTTTGCTCTTAGCCATCGTTCATAATACATTATTACAAGAAGCCATTGCTGATGCACGTATAAACCATTGGGAAATACACGAAGAGTATGTGCGTACTATATATAAAAACATTGTAGAAAGTGAGTTTTATAAGAAATACAGCAAACAAAAGAGCAGTTTTGAAGCTGATAAATCTTTTTTAATGACTATTTTTGAAGAAATTATAGCTCCCGATGAGACAATATATGAATATATTGAAGATTATAATCTCACTTGGGTAGATGATTATCCCATTGTAAATACCTATATAAGTAGGTTATTTAGAGAAGTGCTCCCTACCTCACCTGATAAATATTTTGTTCCTTCACTTTATAAAGATGAAGAAGAAAAAGAATTTCTTACAGGGTTACTAAAAAAAGCAGTGCTCAATGATAGTAAGTGGGAGAATGAAATTATTAGTAGAATGACAGGTTGGGAGAAAGATCGTGTAGCTGTAATAGATAGTATATTGTTAAAAATGGCTGTTTGTGAAATGCTTAGTTTTCCTAGTATTCCAGTTAAAGTAACACTTAATGAATATTTAGAACTTGCCAAGGAATATTCTACTACTAAAAGTAGTGCGTTTATTAATGGTGTAATGAAAAATGTACATAAAGAACTCGAAGAAAAACAACAAATTAAAAAGATAGGAAGAGGACTTTTATAATTGAAAACCAAAAGCTAAAAGTTCCTAATTACAATTTTCTAAAATAACTAAAAACTAATAATTAAATTAATAAATATGCAACAATTGATGAACAGTGGTTTACTACCTCTTATATTGATAATCTTAGTATTCTACTTTTTTATGATTCGTCCGCAAGTAAGACGACAAAAACAAGAAAAAAACTTTATTGAAGGAATGAAAAGAGGCGATAAAGTAATTACTAAAAGTGGTATGCACGGACGCATTGTAGAACTTACTGATGATACTTGTGTCATAGAAACACTTTCAGGAAAAATCAAATTTGAACGTTCTGCTATTTCTATGGAACTGTCAGCTAAATTAAAAGACGACAAGAAAGAAATTCAAGACAAGAAAGAATCATAGTCATAGAAAGAACCAAAAATGAGAGCGTATCTATTGCAATAGATACGCTCTCATTTTTATTGTGATATTTGCAAAAATCTAATTCGTAGAAAATAATTTTGCAAAGAAACTCTTGCGTTGCATCATAGTTTCTTCTTCGTGATGTTCTTCACTAAATATATCATCAGAAATTTCATAGTCTCCAATGTTAGTATCAGTGTGAGGCATATTAGGGATAGGATCAAAGTGAATTTCTCGCTTGCTTTCGTCCATAATATCCATAATATATTCAATATATGATTTGCCTTGTTTTTCTAAAAAGCCCTTAAAATAACGATTACTGAGCTCCATATCTCCTATTTTTTCAAGTTTAAGGAGCGTTTGATATAAAGGCTCAATATGCTCTGTAATTACATACTTAGGTACTGAATGCTGACGCGCCATAATAGTAACAACATCCCCAATAATATTCCTGCCTACTTCAAAATCGGTAATTACCCAATAATACTTACCCGATTTAGCTAAGTTTTTAATAATAGCGTGAAAGTTTCTCCCCGCCAAAATATTATCCCAAGTAATCTTAAATATGATTTTAGGCATATCGGGGTGACGAATGATGCTATGTGGTTTTCCTAATAATTCAACCGCAGGATAACCACAAACGTCTATAAATGTTTGATTTACGTCAGTAATAGCACCCAACTTATCAGTAGTACTGATAATAGTTTTTGTTTTATCCCACACTACTTCTTCATCAATAGGTATAGGTCTAGTAATTAGTTCTGACATAAGATTTCCTTTTATACTTAACGCTACAAAAGTACAAAAGTTATCTGAAAGAACAAAATATTTTAGATAAAATCGTATTACTATTTTGTTTTAAATATAACAATTCTTTTTAACACGTTGATTTGTAGTAATTAACAGCTATATTTCTACTCTTCTATATCTTCTTATTTTTAATAGTTTTTGCTTTCCCATACATTTAATTTTTATTATTTTAGCTATTCAAGTAATATAAAAGTATAACTGTATGTTAAAAAATTATCCTAAGAGGCTGATTTTGCTATATTGTTAAAAACTTTGTTAATAACTTATTTTGGATAGAGGGTGAAATTAGAATATAAAGCTGTTACTTTGCACCCCGAAAATAAAAAGTTATGAACGAAGAAAAAGACATTTGGTGGCTCAATGAAGAGTCTGAACAAATCCTCAATAGAGGCTATTTACTAAAAGGAGAAAGCGTAGAAGGTGCGATAGACCGCATTACAAGTGCTGCTGCACATAGGCTTTATAAACCCGAATTACAGCCCGCTTTCAAAGAAATGATTACTAAGGGGTGGATTAGTTTCTCATCTCCTATTTGGGCAAATATGGGTACTGAAAGAGGTTTGCCTATTTCTTGTTTCAATGTGCACGTACCTGATAGCATCGAGGGGATTACTCATAAACTTGGAGAGGTGATTATGCAAACCAAAATAGGGGGGGGCACTTCTGGTTATTTTGGTGAATTGCGCAGTCGCGGTTCTGCAGTTACCGATAATGGTAAATCAAGTGGGGCAGTTAGTTTTATGAAGTTGTTCGATTCAGCTATGGACGTTGTATCACAAGGAGGAGTAAGACGCGGTGCTTTTGCTGCTTATTTAGATATAGATCATCCCGATGCCGAAGAGTTTCTACAAATTAAAGATGTAGAATTCCCTATTCAGAATCTTTTCTTTGGTATTTGTGTACCTGATTATTGGATGCAAGAAATGATAGATGGTGATGTAGAAAAACGTCGCCTATGGGCTCGTGTCTTGGAGTCTCGCCAGCAAAAAGGTTTACCTTACATTATCTTTACCGATAATGCCAATCGTAATCGCCCTCAAGTGTATAAAGATAAAGATATGCTCATTCGTTCAAGTAACTTGTGCAGTGAGATTATGTTACCTTCTAGTGAAGATGAATCGTTTATTTGCTGTCTTTCTTCTATGAACTTAGAGCTCTTTGATGAGTGGAAAGATACCAAAGCAGTAAAGTTAGCTGTATTCTTTTTAGATGCGGTACTTTCAGAGTTTATAGAAAAAACAAAGGGTAATTACTATTTACAGGCAGCTCGCAATTTTGCTATTCGTCACCGTGCTTTAGGTTTGGGTGTGTTAGGATATCATTCTTACTTGCAACGCAATATGATACCTTTTGAGAGCTTTGAGGCAACTCAGTTCAATGCCCGCGCTTTTAGATACATTCGTGAAGAAGCTGATAAGGCAACTAAAGAGTTAGCTCATATTTACGGAGAACCAGAAATTTTAAAAGGATATGGTAGACGAAATACTACCACTATGGCAATCGCTCCTACCACTTCCAGCTCGGCTATTTTAGGACAGGTATCACCAGGTATCGAACCTTATTCGAGCAATTACTATAAAGTAGGGCTTTCTAAAGGGAACTTTATGCGCAAAAATAAGTATCTCACTCAACTTTTGGAGGAAAAAGGTCTTAATAATGAAGAGGTATGGCGTTCTATTCGTTTGAATAATGGCTCTGTACAACACTTGCAAGAGTTATCTCAATTAGAGAAGAATGTGTTTAAAACTTTTAAAGAGATTTCTCCGATGGAAATTATATCACAAGCGGCACAGCGTCAAGCATACATTGACCAAACGCAAAGTTTGAACTTAAATATTCCTTCAGCGATGCCTATTCGCGATGTGAATAAAGTGCTTATTGAGGCTTGGAAATTAGGAGTTAAAAGTTTGTACTATCAGCGCAGTCAATCAGTAGCAAAAGAAATGATGATGAATTTTGTAAACTGTAGTAGTTGCGAAGCTTAATACATTTGATTATAAAGTCTTAGAGATTAAATAACATATTGTATAATATAAAATAAGTCCGATATTTGTATCGGACTTATTTTGTTTTCCATATTATTCTTCTTTACGCGGTGCGTTCAAATTCTTTAAGTACATCTACTAATACTTGTACACTTTCTAAAGGCAAAGCATTGTAGATAGAAGCGCGATAGCCTCCTATGATGCGGTGTCCTTTTATTCCACTGATATTGGCTTCTTTACACAAAGCGTCAAAGCGTTCTTTGGAACTTTCATCGGTGAGGTTGAACACTACATTCATTAGGGAGCGGTCTTCTTTATTAGCATACCCTACTACTAATGGATTGCGGTCGATTTCTCCGTAAAGCAAATCGGCTTTAGCTCGGTTGCGTTTGCCTAAGGCTTGCAATCCACCTTGTGCTTGTATCCATTCGAGTACTAATAGGTTCACATATACTGCAAAAGTAGAGGGCGTATTGAACATACTATCATTTTTAATATGCAACTGATAGTCCATCATCGAAGGCAGTTTCCTACTTACCTTGCCCAAAATATCCTTCTTCACAATCACCAAGGTAGACCCCGAAGCTCCTAAATTCTTCTGTGAACCTGCATAAATCAAACTAAACTGCTTGTAGTCTAACGGACGTGAGAAAATATCAGAACTCATATCGGCCACCAAAGGGATGCTCGTTTGAGGCAAACTGTGGTACTCGGTACCATAAATCGTATTATTGGTAGTGATGTGCAGATAATCGGCATCAGTAGGGACGGTTACATTTTTTGGAATATACTTATACCCATCGGCTTTAGAAGAGGCTATCACTTCGGTATTGCCAAAGAGAGCAGCTTCCTTTTGTGCTTTGTTAGCCCAAGTACCTGTATCTATATAAGCAACTTTGGTTTCGAGGAGGTTGTAAGGCACCATCAAAAATTGCATACTAGCTCCTCCTTGCAAGAAGAGTGTAGTGTACGAATCGTCCAATCCGGCGATTTCCAATGCCAATGCACGAGCGCGTTCTATCACGCGTACAAACTCTGGACTGCGGTGTGATATTTCTATTACCGATAAGCCAGTCCCCTCAAAATCTAATAAGGCTTCAGAGGCTTTTTGGAATACCTCAGGTGCTAAGATAGAGGGGCCTGCGCTAAAATTATGCTTTTTCATTTTCCTTATGCTCTGTTTTATATTTTACGATAAAATCTTCTACTTGGCGTTTCAAGATACGCCATAACTTATCTTGTGCGTATTCGCTCGCCCAAGCCACGTGAGGAGTGTAAATCACACGAGGGTGGTTGGCTATTTTTAGTAGAGGGTCGTTAGCCATTGGTGGTTCTTCTTCAAACACATCGGTAGCAAAACCCATAATGCGGTTACTTTCAATGGCTTCGTATACTGCTTGAGGGTCTACTATAGCTCCACGAGCCATATTGATAAGCAATGGTTTTTTACGCAATTTAGAGATGAATTCTTCATCTACTAAATGCTTAGTCTCAGGAGTAAGCGGACAGTTAAGCGAAATGATATCACTCTGTGCCAATACCTTGTCGAACTCAGTATATTCTTTACTGCGTGGAGCTTTACCTTGGCGTTCAGCCCACAGTACTTTCATTCCAAAGGCTTCAGCTACTTTACTAATAGCTTTCCCTATGTTGCCTACTCCTATAATCCCTAAGGTTTTGGTATGCAATTCAAACACCGGTGGTTCAGTAAGGCAAAAACGACCATCTTTTTCCCAAGTACCATCTTCTACACTTGCGTGATAGGTTTTTAGGGCACGCATAGCCGATAGCAACAACAAAAAGAAATGTTCTGTTACACTTTCAGTAGAGTAACCCGCTACGTTTTTCACTTCTATACCCAAGGCTTTCGCAGCCTCTTTATCGATATTATCCATACCCGTAGCAGTAAGGTGAATGAGCTTAAGGTTAGGCAACTGCCTAAGGATACTCTCATCGAGTTTCACCTTGTTCACGATAGCTATATCAGCAGGTTTGAGACGTTGAACAATTTCATCGGGAGCTGTTTTTTGGAAGGCTACCCATTGGGCTATCCCTTTCGGGATATCTACATCTATGCGCTCAGAGAGCGTGTTGCGGTCTAAAAATACGGCTTTCATATAATATATTATTAATTCTTTTTTATCTACATAGTTAAGAGAGTAGGGGAGAGCCCTGCTCTTTTTATTAGAGCGTATACCTTACATACTCTGCCCTCGCATACTTCATCTGTATATAATCAATGTAAAACTAAGTTTTTAATTAACCGTTAATCATTAACTATTAAATCCTGATACCAGCAGGAAGTATGTCTTTACACTCCTTATTACGCTTAAAAAAAGCAATAGCCACAGGGCAAACGGGCACCACTCTATATTTTTTCTCAGCTACTAAGGCTATTACCCCTTTAAAGAATTCATCAATGAGCGCTTCGTCCGTCGTTTCAGGTAGCAATGTTTTGGTAAAGAATATCTTACGCTCCTGAATAGCGTATTCTACAAAGGCAAGTTCACCGTTGATTTTGGCTTGGTATTGACGTGAAAATTCGCTGTCTATTACTTCCATTGTACTATGTTTTTAATTAGTAATATTCGTTATTTGACAAAAATGTTGTACTTTTGCTTCTGTCTAGATAAGAGATAAGAAGTAAGAAATGAGCATTATACCTCATTCACATACCTAACTATCGTTAGTTTTTACTTTTTACCTATAACCTGTTACTCATTTAAAATTTGGTGCAAAGTTACTTATTTTTCGTAAAAAAGCAATATCAAATGAATATAAAAGATAATCTTTCTATTTATTTAATGCCTGGAATGGCTGCCAGCCCTAAGATTTTCGAGCGTTTGCAATTTCCCAACAATTTCCGTGTGCACTTACTCGACTGGATTACTCCCGAAAAAGAAGAAAGTCTAGCTCACTATGCAGGACGTATTGCAGTAGCAATTACCGAGCCTTCTCCTGTGCTCTTAGGGGTGTCGTTTGGAGGAATTATTGTACAAGAGATAGCCAAACAACTGAACGATTATCAAAAAATAGTCCTCATTTCCAGCGTAAAAACGCAGTACGAACTGCCTAAAAAAATGCTCTTGGCACGTTATACAAACCTGCATAAGCTATTGCCCACTCGTACTATCAGCGATTTGGAGTTTTGGAAAAGATTTTCTTTTTCTGAACTGATGACTAAACGAATAGCTCTATACGAGAAATATATAGGAATGCGCTCCCCTGCCTATCTCGATTGGTCAATAGACCGCATAGTGAATTGGCAACAAAAAGAACCTTTACCCCACACAGTTCACATTCACGGAGATAAAGATCCTGTTTTTCCTATTCAGTACATAAAAAATGCTATTGTAGTAAAAAATGGTACTCATATTATGATTATCAATCGGTATAAATGGTTCAATGAAAACCTTTTAAATATATTGCAGTCAAATTAGAAAAGTACAAGATTAAAAGAGTCTTGCTATTTTTTCTGCAAACGAATCTAAACATAGATGTCTAATATTCAATATTCAAATAACTTTTCTTTGCCTTAGGTTCGTTATTCCTTCGTTCATCGTTCGTCTTTTGTTCGTTGTAGAGCCACTGTAGAGCTACTGTAGAGCCACTGTAGAGCCACTGTAGAGCCACTGTAGAGCCACTGTAGAGCCACTGTAGAGCCACTGTAGAGCCACTGTAGAACCTCTTGTTGTTCGTCTTATAATTATTTATCTGTATAGCTTATCCCGTCATTCGTCCCTCGTCATTAGTTTGATATTATTGGCATTACGGTATTAGCGAATCTATATTTTTTTCTTTTCTCTTTTCACTTTCCACTTTTTTTTATACCTTTGCCCCGTTTTTAGTGAAAATGGCAATATCTCTCATTCAAAAATACAATGTAGCTGGACCTCGCTATACTAGCTATCCTACTGTTCCCTATTGGGATAGTAGTACTTTTTCTACTGAAAAATGGTTGGAGAGCTTACGAAAATCTTATGCTGAGAGCAATAGTACCGAAGGGATTAGTCTATACATTCATTTGCCTTTCTGTGAGAGTCTTTGTACTTTCTGTGGTTGTCATAAACGCATTACTAAGCGCCACGAAATGGAAGCCCCTTATATAGAGGCAATACTTAAAGAATGGCAGTTATACACTGATTTTTTGGAAGAACGCCCTCGTATTAAGGAAATACACTTAGGGGGAGGTACGCCTACCTTTTTTGAACCTTTGCAGTTGCGCCGTTTGATAGAAGGTATTTTTGAACGTGCTGATAAAGCTGATGCTCACGAATTTAGTTTTGAAGGTCATCCTAATAATACCACTGAAACTCACCTACAAACGCTTTACGACTTAGGTTTTAGGCGCGTGAGTTATGGCGTACAAGATTATTCGCCTAAGGTACAAAAAGCCATTCACCGCATTCAACCTTTTGAGAATGTACAGCGTGTTACCCAGCAAGCCAGAGCTATCGGCTATACCTCTGTAAGCCACGATTTGGTTTTTGGTTTGCCGTTTCAAACCTTAGACGATGTACTCTTTACTATTGATAGGAGTAACACTCTTCGTCCCGACCGTATTGCTTTTTATAGCTATGCGCACGTACCTTGGATAAAAGGCAGTGGGCAACGCGGTTTTAAAGATGAAGATGTGCCCACAGGCGAAGTAAAACGAGAGCTGTATGAAGTAGGAAAACAATACTTATTGAAAGCAGGATATGCCGAAATAGGAATGGATCACTTTGCTTTACCTACTGATAGTATGTATAAGGCTTTCAAAAATCATCAATTGCATCGTAACTTTATGGGCTATACAGCCTCCAAAACGCAAGTGATGATAGGCTTAGGAATGTCTTCTATCAGCGATAGTTGGTACGGTTTTGCCCAAAACGAGAAAGATTTAGATGCTTATTATGCACGTCTTGAGAAGAATGAAATACCCGTGTGTAAAGGGCATATTCTCAATAAAGAAGATTTAATTATTAGGCGTCATATCCTCAACTTGATGTGTCAGTTTACTACTTCTTGGAACGACGAATCTCTTCAGTTTCCTGAAATAACAGAAGTAATAGCACATCTCCAAGAGATGCAAAACGATGGTTTACTGCATATAGCAGGCAATCATATAGAAGTCCCCGATGAGGGAAAACCTTTTATTAGAAATATCTGTATGGCTTTCGATTTGCACTTACAACGCAAAATGCCTAATACCAAAATATTTAGTATGACTGTGTAAAGTTATACTTAACCATCATAGTGATTGAGTTTTTTAGTTAGTGATGAAAAGGGACAGTTGTGAAATTCGTCCCTTTTCTTTTTGTATTTCCGAAAAAAGTATTATTTTTGCCCCGAATTAAGTAACAAATTATTTTTATAAACTTAAAATGAATCATTATGGGATTTTTAAAAGAATTTAAAGAATTTGCCGTAAAAGGTAACGTAGTCGATTTAGCCATCGGGGTTATCATTGGGGCTGCTTTTGGTGCTATCGTATCATCATTAGTGTCTGATGTTATTACACCTTTATTATTAACACCTGCTTTAAAAGCTACGGGTGCTGAACACTTAGAAGGTTTGGTATGGAATGGAGTAGCTTATGGTAAGTTTCTTGCTGCTGTAATTAACTTTTTCTGTATTGCACTTGTATTGTTTATACTTCTAAAAGGTATCAATAAGCTAAACAAACAGAAAAAAGAAGAAGAGGCTCCCGCTGCACCAGCTGGTCCTACTCAAGAAGAGTTACTTACTGAGATTAGAGATTTATTGAAAAATAAATAAGAAGAATTTCGTGTAACCGCAACACTACACATTTCAAGAATTGTTTAACTAAACCACGCTCCATAAGGCGTGGTTATTTTATTTCAGAAAATGTTCTTATCCGTTAAGAGCGTTTACACTAATATAAGGGTTTTGTAGCTTATCTTTCAAGATGACTTCAATTCCCTTTTTTAAGGTTAGGGTAGAGGAGGGGCAACCACTGCAAGCTCCTTGCAGTATTACCTCTACGTAATGCGTTTCTGGATTGTACGAAATAAACTGAATATTTCCTCCATCAGAGGCTACAGCAGGTTTTACAAACTCATCTATAATAGCTACAATTTGTTTTGATACCTCATCAGTAGTAACCATAGAGAGTAGTCGTTCTTGTGTTGCTTGCTGATGTCGTTTAATTTCAGAAGAAGAAATAAGCATATGCCCTTCTGAAAGATAATTCTTAATGAATTCTCGTATATTAGGGGTAACCATTGCCCACTCTTTGTTATCTTTTTTAGTAACTGAAATATAGTTATCATCAAAAAATACCTCCTCAATAAAAGGAAACTGAGTGAAAAGAGCTTTAGCCATAGGAGCCTCATCAGTCTCCTTTATATGCTTATATTCTATAATAGTAGGAACAAGACGTTTATTAGCTACAAACTTCATTACCGAAGGGTTAGGAGTGGTTTCAGTATATATAGAAATAACCTTCTTTTGTTCACCCTCAGTACTTACAATTTCTCTCCCTGACTGTAAATAAAACAACACTTGCTGTGCCACTTCTTCTTGTACGTCTTTCCATTCTATAATTGGAAATCGTTTTAACGCAATAAAATTACTCGAGATATATACTGTCTTTATAAAAGGAAGGTAAAACAGCTCTTTTGCTAAAGGTGAGTTTTTAGCTTCATCAATATTTTTATACTCGTAACTACCTTTTACTAAGGCTTTATTCGCCTCCAATTTAATAATATCAGGACTCGAAGTAGGCTGTACAGATAGAGTAATATCAGTCATTTATTTTTTAGATTTAAGAAGAAAAGTTAAGAGTCTTTTCTACCAAAGTCCGCAGGATTTTCGCCCCACGCTTTGGTTTCCCATTTGAGAATACGATTAGGATAAGTATTTTCTTGTAGCCATTTTTCAGCACGAGTTATTAGTTCAAATATTTTTGCATTATCAGCTGTCTTTCCAAGCTTAGTTTTACATACTTTTTGTTGTACCCAGCGCATTGCTATTTCACTATCCGAATAGATAGGCATTGTAAGATTGCGTTGTTTTAAGAAAGCCAAAGCGTGTACTATAGCCAAAAACTCCCCTATGTTATTGGTACCATCTTTCATAGGTGAAAGCCTAAAAATCTCGGCTTGTGTTTCAGTATCTACCCCCCGATATTCCATTATACCAGGGTTACCGCTACAAGCAGCATCTACCGCAATAGAAGGCAAAATAGGCTTCCCGATAAGTTTTAATGCTTCTGATGAAAGTGCAGGCTCTTCTATCTTTTTACCTTTATACGTTTCATAATTCCCTGCATAGGCTTTTTGTGCCATTTCTTCCGTAGGAAAACTTTTGTATTTAGCGCTCGGAAAATTATTAACAGCCTTCTTACATTCAGCCCACGAGGTAAAGACCCCCGTTTGGTGTCCTTCCCATACTACATAATACTTCTTTGCCATCTCACAAAATAAATAGGATTGCTAAAAAGAATATAACAGCTACTATCGCTACAATAACAATATTGCTATTTTCTTTTTTAATAATAGTTTAAAAAACATCTCCTTCTTTTAGCTTCTCAGCATTTTCAGCCAATTGAAGTTCATCAATAAGACGTTGTACATCACCATTGATAACATTTTGCAAATCATAAAGGGTAAGACCTATACGGTGGTCGGTTACACGCCCTTGCGGATAGTTATAAGTGCGTATTTTAGCTGAACGGTCACCGCTGGAAACCATTGATTTCCTACGAGCAGAATCAGCTTCCATCTTCTTTGCCAGCTCCATTTCGTACAAACGTGAACGCAATACTTTAAGTGCCTTTTCAAGATTCTTGTGTTGCGATTTCTCATCTTGGCAACGTACCTCAATGCCTGTAGGAATATGTTGCAACTGAATAGCCGAATAGGTTGTATTCACCGACTGCCCTCCGGGTCCCGTAGAAGTAGTACGAATGATTTTCACATCAGCCATATCAAGTTCCACATCAAATTCTTCTGCTTCTGGCAATACAATTACAGTTGCTGCCGAAGTGTGTACGCGCCCTTGTGTTTCTGTTTGAGGCACTCGTTGTACGCGATGTACTCCTGCTTCAAATTTTAAGGTACCATATACATTGTCTCCTGTTACTTCAAAGATAATTTCTTTATATCCGCCAGCAGTTCCTTCATTAAAGTCCATTACTGAGGTGCTCCAGCCTTTACTTTGGCAGTATTTGGTGTACATACGATATAGGTCGCCTGCAAAGATTGAAGCCTCATCTCCACCTGTTCCTGCACGAATTTCCATTACAGCATTCTTAGCATCTTCGGGGTCTTTGGGGATAAGCATATACTTGATTTCTTCTTCTAACTGAGGCAAACGCTCTTTGCTTTCCTCTAATTGTAACTTTGCCATTTCCACCATTTCGGCATCGCTGCCATCAGCAATAATTTCTTCAGCTTCTTGCAAGTTTCCAGTTACGTTTATATACTCATCGCGCTTATCCATCAGTTCTTTAAGGTCTTTATATTCCTTATTGAGCTGGATATAGCGCTTTTGGTCTGCAATAATATCAGGTTGAATGATTAAGTCCGAAACTTCGTCGAAACGTTGTTTTACGATATTTAATTTGTCGAGCATTTTTTATCTTTAAATTCTATTTGGGGTGCAAAAATAGTAATAATATTAGTAAAAAACAAAAATAAAAGGCTGTTCTTAAATGAACAGCCTTTTGAATATGGTTATCTAAATAATTACAATTTAGGAGCTCCAGCAAGGACGTCAGCACTTGCACCTTCAGCAAATTTTTTGTCTTTGAAGTTTTGTACAAATGATTCAGCCAATTCTTTGAGTTTAGCACTGAATTGTGCTTTGTCACTCCAAGTATTTTCTGGGTTCAAGATGCTTTGGTCTGATACACCTTCACAAGATTGAGGTACTTTGAAGCCAAAGATAGGCAATTCTTTGTACTCAACGTTGTTAAGTTTGCCGTTGAGGGCAGCGGTGATAAGAGCACGAGTATCTTTTAAGCTACATCTTTTCATTTTTCCGTTGTAACCAGTGTTTACCAACCATACGTTTACGCCAGTTTCTTTGATTTTCTCAGCCAAACGTTTTCCGTATTCAGCTGGGTGAAGTGGCATAAAGGCAGCACCAAAACAAGCAGAGAAAGTTTTTTGAGGGGTAGTGATACCTACCTCAGTACCGGCTACTTTTGAAGTATAACCAGATACAAATTGATAAGCAGCTTGTTCAGGAGTCAATTTAGAAATTGGAGGCAATACACCATAAGCATCAAAAGTAAGGAAGAAGATGTTCTTAGGATTGTGTCCTATAGAACCTGGCTGGATATTTGCGATGTGGTAAATAGGATAAGAAACACGAGTGTTTTCAGTGATATCAGTGCGAGAGAAATCAACTACACCTTTATCGTCCATAATTACGTTTTCAAGTATAGCACCTTTCTTAATAGCTCCAAAGATTTCAGGTTCTTTTTCAGCAGTAAGGTCTACTACTTTAGCATAGCAACCACCTTCAAAGTTAAATACCGTATTTTCAGGAGTCCAACCGTGTTCGTCGTCACCAATTAAATGACGGTTAGGGTCAGCTGAAAGAGTAGTTTTACCAGTACCTGATAAGCCGAAGAAGATAGCAGTATCACCACCTTTACCTACGTTGGCTGAACAGTGCATTGGCATAGTGTTGCGGAACACAGGCAATTCAAAGTTCATAGCTGAGAAGATACCTTTTTTAATTTCTCCGGTATAACCTGTACCACCAATCAAAGCAATTTTTTTGGTGAAGTTCAAGATAGCGAAGTTAGCTTGGCGAGTACCATCTACAGCAGGGTCAGCTTCAAAACCAGGTGCATTTACTACCAACCAATCTTCTTTAAAAGAAGGAAGTTCGCTATCATCTATACGCAAGAACATATTGTAAGCGAAAAGGTTGCTCCAAGGAAGCTCAGTAATGGTACGAATATTAGTACGGTATTTAGGATCTGCACAAACATAACCATCGTGAACGTAGATTTCTTTGTTAGATAAGTAAGCTACTACTTTTTCATATAGTTTGTCAAATTTTGCAGGTTCAAAAGGAATGTTAATACTTCCCCACCATACGCGATCTTTGGTGATATCATCTTTTACGATGAAACGGTCTTTAGGAGAACGCCCTGTAAATTTACCTGTGTTGATAGCAATAGCTCCTGAAGAAGCTTCAACGCCTAATTTTTTATCCAAAGTTTCTTGTTGTAGTTCGTCAGCAGTTAACTGATAACGAACATTAGCGTTCTTAATTCCGTATTTATCAACGGAAAGTGTTTTTGGTTTACTCATAATGTCTTAAATTTGATATTAATTTAACAATTCTTTTTTATCTAATAGCAATATAAAATTGCTTCAATTTTTGAGAGGTCTCTCAAAAACCGGTGCAAATGTACAAATTAATTTTGATACTGAAAAATATTTTTTAATGTTTTTTTTGAAGTTATTTTTACGAGTATTTATAACACTCTATATACTCCTTATTTACCTGTATTTTCAAGCTCTAATAAAAGATTTTTAGGTTTTATAATAACACTCTAAATCATCTTATCTTTACTTTATTTCCATTTATCCTTCGTTCATTCTTTATTTGCCTCTGTGGCTCGCACTATCATTTATTTGTTCCTTATTCGTCATCTATTCGTCTTTACGTTGCTTTAGTTCCCCCTTTGGAGGAAGCCAGTGAAAGCTGGGTATGTGTAAGGGGGAGGTTTTCTTCGTCATTTCTCTATCTGCCCGTGCGGCTCGCACCGTCATTTGTTCGTCATTTGTTCGTCATTTGTTCGTCATTTGTTCGTCATTTGTTCGTCATTTGTTCGTCATTTGTTCGTCTTTTGTTCGTCTTTTGTTTATCTGCCTGTGCGGCTCGCACCTGCCCGTGTGGCTCACACCGTTTTCACTAAAAAAAGTGTCTGAGAAATTATAGCTAACTCTCAGACACTTTATTTAATCTAACTTACTTATTTTATTATAGGTTAAATGTAAAACTTCTCATATTAATTTGCTACTTCACTAATAAATTTCAATCGGTAGATTCTTAATTCGTCGTCTTCGTAATCACCAGCAAACTCTTTAGAAGCTAATGATATTTTGTCGCTTTCAGCTTCCATAAAGTATTCGTGAAGCTCTTCTTGTTGCTCTTCATCAAAGATTTCATTCACCCAATAATCGATATTCAGCTTGGTACCGCTGTATACTATTTGCTCCATTTCTTTGAGGAACTCATCCATTTCCAATCCTTTAGCTTGGGCTATGTCAGGCAATGGTAATTTGCGGTCTATATTCTGAATGATAAACAATTTCAAAGCTGAGTTAGACCCGGTAGTTTTTACTATTAAATCCTCAGCGCGCACAATGTCATTCTCTTCTACGTAACGCTCAATGAGCTTTACAAACTCACTACCATATTTCTTAGCCTTGCCTTCCCCTATACCGTGTACATTAGTAAGCTCCTGAATAGTAATAGGGTATTTGAGAGCCATATCTTCTAGCGAAGGGTCTTGGAATACCACAAACGGAGGTACTCCTTTTTGTTTGGCTACTTTCTTACGCAAATCTTTGAGCATTTCAAGAAGTACAGGGTCGGCTGCTACGGCATTAGCACTGTTGATATCTTCGGGTTCTTCTTCATAACTGTGGTCTTCAGTCATCATAAATGAAGGTACATCTTTTAAAAACTCTTTTCCTTTGTCGGTGATAAACATCACCCCATAAGTTTCTATATCTTTACGTATGAGTCCGTTTACCATTACCTGACGGAGGAGTGCCATCCAGTAAGCATCGTCTTTTTCCTTCCCAATACCAAAGAACTCTTGTTCGTCAATACGGTGTGCTTTGATAATAGCACTCACTTTTCCAATAAGCGTATTTACAATCTCTTTAGCTTTAAATTTCTGTTTGGTAGCAATAATTACGTTTAGCAATTTCACCACATCGTCTTTGGCTTCTTTCTTCTCTTTTGGGAAACGCACATTGTCATCCATATTGGCACCTTCGCCATTTACCTCGTCAAACTCTTCACCAAAATAGTGCAATATAAATTTACGGCGCGAACTAGACGTTTCGGCATAGGCTACAATATCCTGCAAGAGTGCTTGTCCTATTTCTTGTTCGGCTATAGGTTTACCTATCATAAATTTTTCCAGCTTCTCTACATCTTTATAAGAATAGAAAGCCAAGCAATGCCCTTCACCACCATCGCGACCGGCACGTCCGGTTTCTTGATAGTAACTCTCTATACTTTTAGGAATATCGTGATGGATTACAAAGCGCACATCGGGTTTGTCAATACCCATACCAAAAGCAATAGTTGCAACTACCACATCTACTTCTTCCATCAAGAACATATCTTGGTGTTTGGCGCGTGTTTTGGCATCTAATCCTGCGTGATAAGGCACTGCCGAAATGCCGTTTACTTGCAAGGTTTGTGCGAGGTCTTCCACCTTTTTACGACTGAGACAGTATATAATCCCTGATTTTTTACTGTTCTGTTTCACAAAACGAATAATATCGGCATCTACATTTTTAGTTTTAGGGCGTACCTCGTAATACAAGTTTGGACGGTTGAACGACGACTTAAATACGTTAGCCTCCTGCATTCCTAAGTTCTTCAAAATATCTTCTTGTACCTTAGGAGTAGCCGTAGCAGTAAGCGCTACAATAGGTATATTACTGCCCAAACGCTCGATAATGGTTCTAATATTGCGGTACTCAGGACGGAAATCGTGTCCCCATTCCGAGATACAGTGCGCCTCATCTACCGCTACAAAGGAAATAGGTACTGTTTTAAGAAAGTTAGCATATTCCTCTTTGATAAGCGACTCGGGGGCTACATAAAGCAATTTGGTTTTGCCTGCACTGATGTCTTCCATTACCTCGCGAATTTCATTTTTAGTAAGTGAAGAGTTGAGAACGTGGGCAATACTATCGGTTGACGAAATACCACGCATAGCATCTACTTGGTTTTTCATCAAAGCGATAAGCGGAGAGATAACAATAGCAGTTCCCTCCAAGACTAAGGCAGGTAATTGGTAACACAATGATTTACCACCACCTGTAGGCATAATAACAAAGGTGTTCTCTTTGTTAATCACGCTGGTAATAATTTCTTCTTGATGCCCTTTAAACGCTTCAAACCCAAAGTAGTGTTTCAGGGCATTGTGTAAATCATCTTTTGTCATTTCCATATTAAAAAATCTTCTGTTTTAGTGTTGAGTTTTTCTGTTATTACATTCAGTTTACAAATATACGACATTTTTATAAACCACAAAAATTTTTGATAAAAAAATATTGTCACACTTATAAGTGTTCTTTTATAAAGCTACTAATGGGAAGCCTATATGCTCCTAAAATGCGAGCTTTGTCAGAGCTTGGCTTTTCTTGTAAATATGAAATTTTCTCATTCGATAAACTTAATCCTGCGTGTTTAAAACCGCATTTAGAAGAGTAGGGGAGAAGGGAAAGGTGAAAAGAAAAAATATGTCACATATAGTATTTTTTACTTTTACAACGTTATAAAGGGTAAAGAGAATAAAATTTGCTTTACATTTTTCGCAATAAAAACCAATACTATTGAAAATATGATAATCGTTACTAACTTTTATTGCCCCTCTATGATGCTAATATCATATTATTTTCGTACTTTTGCACGCTGAAAAATCATTAAGAATAAAGGTAAGTAATCACAACTCTTTACTTCTTAACTCTTAACTATAAAAATGTACGCACTATTCAAAAAAGAAATCCGTTATTTCTTCACTTCTCCCATTGGTCTTACTATCATTGGGCTCTTTATTGTGCTTAACGGATTGTTCTTATGGGTCTTTAAAACAGATTACAACATTTTCAACGCTGGTTTTGCCGATTTGTTGCCCTTTTTCCGTCTTTCGTCTTGGGTTTTCGTCTTTTTAGTACCTGCCCTTACGATGAGAAGCATCTCCGAGGAGAAAAAAAACGGTATGTTAGCCCTTTTGTTCACTAAGCCAGTCAGCACCCTGCAAATGGTGCTCGGCAAGTATTTGGGCATCCTCTTCTTGCTCCTTGTAATCCTCTTGCCGTCAGTCTTATACGTATATATGGTATGGGTATTGGGCAATCCCGTAGGCAACTTAGATATAGCAGGCACCGTGGGTTCTTACATTGCCTTGTTTTTACTAGTAGCCACCTTTGCAGCAGTGGGCTTATGGGCGTCGTCTATAAGTAGTAATCAAATCATTTCCTTTGTGTTAGCTGCCTTTCTATGCTTCTTTTTCTTCTTTGGCATCGACCAGCTTATCGCTTTTGTAGCCCCCGATGATTTCGGTGGAGTAGGCTTCCAAACGCATTTCGACGCTATCAGTAGGGGAGTACTCGACACCCGAAATATCGTGTATTTTCTCTCTGTTATCTCATTTTTCATATATCTTACTACCTTATCACTCAAAGCCTACAAACGATGAAAAAACTCTTTCAAAACTCTATTAGCAAGGTAGTTATAGCCTTAGTGTACCTCCTTGCAATTAATTATATAGCCAAACAATGGCACACGCGGATAGACCTCACCCAAGACAAACGTTATACGCTCTCTGAGGTGAGCAAGAAAACGCTTGCTAAAATACAGAATCCTATCGTGATTGATGTATTACTCAAAGGCAATATCCCTACCGAATTTAAGAAATTACAGACTGAAACGATTCAGTTATTAGACGAGTATGCTGCTGCCAATAACAACATTATCGTCAATTTCGTAAACCCGTTGGAAGGGGAGGAGCATCCCGAAAGTGTGATTCAAGAACTGATAAACAATGGCTATCAGCCCCTGCAAATCACTCAGAACGAGGCGGGGAAATCTTCTATTGAGTATATTTTCCCTTGGACAGTAATTAGTGATGGCAAGAAGAGTGAGCGTGTACGCCTCTTTGTGAACAAACTCGGCTCTACCGACCAAGAGCAGGTACAGAACTCAGTACAGAAATTGGAATACAATTTTACCGATGCGCTCTATAAGTTTACCTTAGATAAAAAGAAGAAAATTGCGGTACTCAGAAGTAACGGTGCGCTGGAAGATATCTATATGGCCGACTTCCTCAAAACAGCGCGCGAATACTACTTTATAGCACCTTTCACGCTTGATTCAGTGGCAACCAACCCCGAGAAGACTCTACACGACCTCGAAAAATTCGATTTACTACTCGTGCCTAAGCCTACCGAGCCTTTTACTGATGCCCAAAAGCAGGTCGTAGACCAGTATATAATGAATGGCGGTCGTGCTCTATGGCTGATTGACAATGTTGCGGTTTCCTTAGAAGATATGTACAAAACAGGCGGAATGACTATGGCAATGCCCGTCAATCTAAACCTTACTGATATGTTTTTCCAATATGGTTTCCGTATCAATTACACCTTAGTAAACGATTTGTATTTTTCTGAAATCATAGTAGCTACTGGTGATGGTTCTCAAACCCGTTATATGCCTATCCCTTGGGTATATAATCCGCTGGTGCTTTCAGGTAATAATCACCTTATCAACAATCATTTAGACGCAGTGAGGTTTCAGTTTGCCAATAGCATCGATACACTGAAAAACGGTGTGAAGAAAACAGTTCTTCTCGCTAGTTCGCCTTTCTCAAAAGCGGATGGCACTCCACGTGAAATCAACTTGCGTATCGACCCCAATAACCAGAATAAAGAAGCCTACAAACACGGAAACATTCCATTGGCAGTGCTTTTAGAAGGTGAGTTTAACTCAGTTTATAAAGACCGTATTCGTCCCATAAACCTCAAAGAAAAAGCCGAAAGAAGCAAACCTACTAAAATGTTTGTAGTAGCCGATGGCGATATTATCAAAAACGATATAGATAGCAAAAATAATATTCCCTTAGAACTCGGATTTGATAAATGGACAAACAAATATTATGATAATAAAGCATTCTTGCAGAATGCTTTAAACTACCTCTTAGACGATACTGAGTTTTTGAGTTTGCGTAATAAGAAAGTACAATTGGCTTTCTTAGATAAGGAAAAAGTAGCCGAAAGTGCCAGCAGTTGGCAAGTAAAAGTATTTGTGTATCCATTATTGCTTTTGATATTGGTAATGCTATCAGTATTATATTTTTATAGGAAGAAGAACATAAAGAGAGGATAAAATGAAAAGAGTAGTAGTAGGACTTAGCGGAGGGGTAGACAGTAGTGTAGCTGCCTATTTGTTAAAAGAACAAGGTTATGAGGTAATAGGACTTTTTATGAAGAATTGGCACGATGATTCAGTTACTATTTCCGACGAATGTCCTTGGTTAGAAGATAGTAACGATGCGCTTTTAGTAGCCGAAAAGCTCGGTATTCCATTCCAAACAGTAGATATGAGTGCACCCTACAAAGCCCGTATTGTCGATTATATGTTCAATGAATACGAACACGGCAGAACGCCCAATCCCGATGTGTTGTGTAATCGAGAAATCAAGTTTGATGTCTTTATGAAGCTCGCCCTTAGTTTAGGTGCCGATTACGTAGCAACGGGACACTATTGTCGCAAAGAAGAAATAGAGATTAACGGGGAAAAAATCTACCGATTGCTATCAGGGAAAGATGAAAATAAAGACCAATCGTATTTTCTATGTCAGCTTTCACAAGACCAACTCAGTAAAGCACTTTTCCCTATCGGGGAATTACAGAAATCAGAAGTGAGAGCCATTGCCAAAGCTCAAGATTTGATAACCGCTGATAAAAAAGATTCTCAGGGACTTTGCTTTGTAGGAAAAGTACGTTTACCCGAGTTCCTACAACAAAAGCTACAACCCAAACAAGGCGATATTATTGAAATCTCCAATGATTGGAAAGGATATACTGACTTTGATATGCCACGTACTTTTGAAACTTATGAAGGTGAATTGGAGTATTTGTCACAACGTTTTGTGTATCAACCCGAAGACGGTAAAAAAGTAGGTATCCATCAGGGGGCTCATTATTTTACCAAAGGGCAACGCAAGGGCTTAAATGTGGGAGGAACCAAAGAACCTTTGTTCATCATAGAAACTGATATTGAGAAGAATATCATCTATACAGGACAAGGACACACACATCGCGGATTGTTCCGCAGTGCTTTGTTTATCGCAACCCCTGATGAACATTGGATTCGAGAAGATTTGGCATTAAAAGTATATGAATCGAAAGAGTTTATGGTACGTATACGCTATCGTCAGCCATTACAGAAAGCGGTTTTATATAAAGTCGAAAACGGTTTGTATATTCATTTTTCAGAACCCCAAAGTGCTATTACTGAGGGACAATTTGCTGCCTGGTACAGCGGAGATGAATTAGTGGGTAGCGGTGTTATTTCATAGAAAAAACACCTATTGTAAAATGGTTATAATGTATATTATGTCAAATAACAGATAGGGAAAAAGATATGAGAAAGGTACTTATCATCACTTATTATTGGGCGCCTGCTGGCGGACCTGGTGTACAACGTTGGTTAAAATTCGTAAAATATTTACGAGATTTTAATATAGAACCTATTGTATATATTCCTGAAAACCCAACTTATCCCATCATTGATAATGAAATAGGAAACGATTTGCCTACCGATATACAAATTATCAAACATCCTATATGGGAACCTTATGCTTGGGCTTCGTTATTCTCTAAAAAGAAAACCCAAAAAATTAGTTCAGGTATCATTCCGCGTAAAAAAGTTTCTATTTTAGATAAAGTATTACTTTGGATACGTGGTAACTTCTTCATTCCCGATGCTCGCAAATTCTGGGTCAAACCTTCTGTAAAGTATCTGAATAAGTTTATAAAAGAAAACCAGATAGAAACTATTATTACCACTTCGCCTCCCCACAGCATACACCTTATAGGTTATGAGTTAAAGAAACAAATTCCTCACCTCAAATGGATTAGCGATTTCCGCGACCCGTGGACAACTATTGGTTATTACAAAGATTTACGTCTTACTAAATGGGCAGATAAACGTCAGCATTATTGGGAAAAAGAAGTGTTACAACAATCAGACTTGGTGATTACAACCAGTTTCAAGACGCAAAAAGACTTTCAGCAGCTTACCAATACTCCTATTGAGGTGATTACCAATGGTTACGATGAGGAAAAAACAATCACCCCTCCCCTATCTAATAAATTCCTTATTTCGCACATAGGTTCCTTATTATCAGATAGAAACCCCAAAATGCTGTGGAAAATATTAGCCGAATTAATACGCGAAGAACCTCATTTTGCCGAAGATTTCACACTTTGTTTTGCAGGCAAAGTAAGTGAAGAAATCGAAGAAGATATTCACCATAACGGACTTACACCTTATTATATTAATAAAGGTTATATTAGCCATCAAGAAGCTATTAGTTTGCAAAAGCAATCGCAAGTATTGTTGCTCATCGAAATAGATTCCGAAGAAACAAAAGGTATTATTGCGGGTAAACTGTTTGAATATATGATTTCGGGGCGACCTATTCTCGCCATAGGACCTCATAACTGGGATGTTACACCTATTCTCACTGAAACACAAACAGGTACTTTTGTGGGATATACCGATGCCTCTCAGATGAAAGCCAAAATAGTAGAGTTCTATCATCAATTCCAACATAAAACACTTAAAACTAACCCCAAAGAAGTAGAACAATACAGCCGTAAAGCCCTTACTCAACGGTTGGCTCAACTGATATAAAAAGTTTTCTTATTTATCACATTTTTTTCTATTAATGAAAGATTTTCTACGATAAATAATCTTTTTCTTTTGTTTATTAAAAAATAATATATACCTTTGCAGAGAAATCTCAAAAGATACTTTTTCTGCTTCTTATATAAAAGAAGAGAAAACTATCTCAATAAAATGATTTTTTATATAGAAAACTAAAAAAACTATCTTGGGAAAATGATTTCCTATGTTGGGAACTGGAAAAACTATCTTAGTAAAACGATTTCCTATCTAGGAAACAAATAAAACAAGTAATTATTTCATAAAATTTAATTGACAATCTTATGGCAAAGAAAACTTACTCAACTAATTTAGTCGAATCACAAGTGATGATTGACGGGTTAAAAGGTCGTAATGACAAATTGCCTTTGGGCGTGAAAGCCGAAGACATTACCAAGCTTGAAGAACTCCGCAAGAAGATGGAAACGCTCAACAGCGAACAAGAAAAACTCAAAGCTGACCTCAAAACTAAGACTCAAGAGCTTAGTAAAACTATTACCGAAATAGAAAGTAAAGTATCTTTCATTAAAAAACTCATAAAAATTGATATTCCTCAAACACAATGGAAAGAATTTGGTATTGAGGACAAACGGTAAAAAGAAATACCTTGTTAGGCAGTGCGTCCCAACAAGGTATTTTTTGTAATGATAAATAGTTAAGAACGAATTACTTTGTATATATAATAATTCGGAAACTATACATAAAATCAACTTATTGAATAGAACAAAATGATGAAAAAGTTATTTTTTTTACTTTGTTTACTGCCTTTTTCAGTAGTAGCACAAAAACTGTGGACATTAAGCGACTGTATTCAGTATGCCAAAGAAAATAACCTATCTATTAAACAATCGGAAATAGATTTAAAAGCCACAGATATTGATAAAATGCAAGCCAAAGCAGGTTTCTTGCCCTCGGTGAATGGCAATGCATCTTATAACTTAAATGAGGGAAAAAATATCAATCCTGTAACCAATCAGTTTGAAAATGCTTTCTTTCAATCGGCATCAGGAGGAGTAAGCGTAGACCTTACTCTTTTTGCAGGACTACAAAATTGGCGCAAGTTACATCAGGCGGAACTTAATCGTATAGCTTCTCAATATCAGTTAGATAAAATGAAAGACGATATAGTACTGATGATTATCAATGCCTATGCTGAAGTGTTGAGCAATAAAGAACAAATCAAGAATTTGAAAGCACAGTTAGAAATTTCAAAGGAAAGTTTAACGCGCACCCGTGAACTTATTGGTGCAGGTTCTTTACCTAAAGGAGATATTTATGAAGCCGAAGCACAACTGCTCACACAAGAACAGCAAATAATAGCAACCGAAAACGCTCTCTTTATTGCCAAAATGGGTTTGGCACAATTACTTTTGTTAAAAAACTATCGAGATTTTGATATTGCAGATAGTGCTTTTGAGCAACCTTCTGCTGATATTCTCAATAAAACTCCTGAAGAGATTTATGAGCGTGCCAAAGAGGTAATGAGCGATGTAAAATTAGCCGAAGCGAATATGCAAGTAGCTCAAAATAGTTTGCGTTTATCACAATCAGCTTATTCACCGCGTCTTTCTGCTCAATGGGGTTATAGTTCACGATGGAGTAAGAATCAATCGCAAGATTTTTGGCAACAACTTGATGCTAATAAAGGTATGTATGCAGGGTTATCGCTTAATATTCCTATTTTTAACGGATTTTCAACTTTAGGAACAGTAAAACGTCAGCGATTAAATTTTCTAAAAAGTCAATTCGCTAAAGAACAAGCAGAACTTACTTCTGAGAAGAACATTTATCAAGCCTATAACGATGCTTCGAATGCTAAAAAGCTATATGAAGCAAGTGAAAAGACGGTACAAGCAAAACAACAGGCGTTTAGTTATGCGCAAGAGCGTCATAATGTAGGCTTAATGAATACTTTTGATTTTAGTCAAGCTAAATATCAGTATGAGAATGCTCAAAACGATTTTGTTAAAGCTAAATATCAATATATTTTTAAGCTAAAAGTATTAGAATATTATTTTAGTCATTAATACAAGGTCGATGTTTTTTGCCCAACTTTGGTACTTCCGAACAAGCCTTATTAAAGATTATCTCAGATAAAGTAGAACCTTTAGCTTTGTTATCTATCCAAATACCTGACAATTGGAAAGGTGTAATCAAAGATGCTCGCAACACTAAGTACAAAAGTCATAAAAAGTAAAATTACTAATTTATCTATATATGAAAAAACGCATACTATTCAGTGCTATAACCTTATTTGTTGTAGGGCTACAAGCACAAAACAAATTCAAAGTAACGCCTGATGAGGCACGTAATGGTTCGTATACTATTAGTCCTACTTTGCCTAAAGACGGAATGGTAAAAGCAGGCACGGTTCTTACACTCAAAGCAACTCCTGCCACTGGCTATATTTTTGATAGTGGCTATTACTCTTTACCAGAACAGTGGGGAGCTATGTTTTATGAACAATCTACACCTGAGTTCAAAGTGAAAGTAAACAAAGATATGAATGTAGGAGCTTGTTTTATACCTAAAAAAGCGGAAGCCAACCTAAAAGTAGTGCAAGATATTGTTTATGCTAAACCGGGAGTAAAACCGCTGAAATACGATGTATATAGTCCTAAAGGTAAGCAAAATCTACCTTGTATCGTAATTATTCACGGAGGTGGATGGAGCTCCAATACTGAATCGGTGATGAGAGGTTTGGCACGCGAACTAGCAAACAGTGGCAGATATGTGGTTTTCAACATTGATTATCGCTGGATAGACAAACTTGACGGAGATAGTACTCCTACTCAATTGCACCAAATTATAGAAGATGTGTATGGGGCTTTGTTACACATTGCTGAAAACGCTGCTAAATACGGAGGCGATAGCAGTAAGTTACTTCTTACGGGCGATAGTGCGGGAGGACATTTATCGGCTTCAGCAGCAAATTTTGTAGAACGCATAGGCGATAGAGGTTTTGGTAAAACGCAAGGTGTTTACGAATTTATGCCTACCTATATGCCTAAAGGGAAAACTGTGGCACAAGTGCGCAATGAGTTGGCTAAAGCTATCAAAGCTACTGCTCCCAGCTATGGAGTATTTCGTCCTGAAATGCTCACTCATCGCTTTAAAGACTATCCTTATTTAAATGAAATTGCACCTATCAACAGTATTCCAGAGGCTTCTAAAAGAGCAGTACCCCAATTGTTGTTTAGAGGTTCAGAAGATGAACTTATAAAAGATGAAGAGGTTAAAGCTTACGAACGCGCCCTTTCCAAAGCCGGTCAGAGGGTGGAGTATATACAAGTAGGAGGTGCCAATCACGCTTTCTTCGATTGGAAACCTGATACTAAAACACAAGCAACTTTCAACAAATACGGCAAATACCACGCTCACGAAATGTTGTTGTTCTTTGATTCAGTATTAGAAGATCTTAACAAAACAGAAAATACAAATTAGAAAATAGAAAAAGGAAATTAGAAATAATAGCAAAATGTCCGAGAAGTTAACTCTATAACTTCTCGGACATTTTATTATCAAAGTATTAAGAAAACTTATTCTGTATCTATAAAAACAATAAATGTAAAGGTTTGTAAGGCAATCCGAACCACTCGGAGATGTTGTGATGAGTAATGATTCCGTGATAAGAATAGAGTCCGTTTCTAAAACCTTTGTCTATTTGTAATAGGTTTTCTACACCTCCTTCCTCTCCTATTTTCAGTAAGTAAGGTAATAGGATATTGCTGAGCAAAGTTGAAGCTGTATGAGCATAGCGGGAAGGTAAATTAGGCACTCCACAATGTACTACTTCGTATTTTGTAAAGGTAAGTTGTTCTAAAGTGGTAAGCTTACTGGTTTCTATACAGCCTCCTATGCCAATACTAGCATCTACTATCACAGCACCACGCTTCATTTGTTGTACCATATCTTCGGTTACTACTATGGGCGAGCGACATTCTCCACTCATAGCCCCTATAAGCACGTGGCAATGTGTTAAGGCTTCTCTGAGCAACTGAGGTTGCAAAGTAGCGGTATATACTGAGGAGGGCAAATGTGTACGCAGTTTTCTCAAATCGGTGAGAGAAGGAGCAAATATCTTTACATTGGCACCCAATCCTAAGGCAGTTTTGGCAGCAGCTTCGGTGAGTTCATTTGCACCCAAAAGTACTACCTCAGTAGGCGGTATTCCGGTGATATTGCCGAGCAAGAGTTGGTTTTCTCCTGCAAGCAGTTCAGAGGCGGTGAGTACAGCTGCAATACCTGTGAGCTCATCAACCGACTGCTGTATAGGGTGATTTTCTGCTTCGTCCTTTATATATTCAAAAGCTAAGGCAGTGATTTGCTTTTGTGCAAGCGTCTCGAAGTAAGTTTTATCTTGCGTGTTAAGTTGTAAAGCCGACAACAATACAGATTGAGCATTAAAGTAAGCAAGTTCATCAGTAGTAGGCGGTTGAACTTTTAGCACAATAGGACACGCGAATGCTTCTTGGGTATCGTATACTATTTCGGCACCTGCCTCACTATAGTCGGTATCAGAAAAATGAGCCTCCTCCCCTGCCCCAGCCTCTATTAGTATTTGATGTCGGTTAGCTACTAATACCGCTACTTCATCGGGAGTTAAGCAAATGCGATGCTCTTGAAAGGTGTGCTCTTTGGGAAGCCCTATTTTCAAAGATTTTTCTTCATTGCTTACTGCTAATCGTTCTTCTTGTGGTAATAGTTGAGATAAGGATTCCATCAGTCAGAGAATTTAGTTTCCAAATCACTTACATATTTCTTGAATGCACGGTCGGTTTCTATTAGATTTTCCACCGTTTTACAAGCGTGTAACACCGTAGCGTGGTCGCGCTGTCCTATTTGGCTTCCAATAGTAGAAAGCGAATTTTTGGTGTATTTCTTCGAGAAAAACATCGCCAACTGTCGTGCTTGAACCACATTACGCTTTCTAGTTTTTGAATGCAAAGATTCTATATCTAAGCCAAAGTAATCGGCGATGATTTGCTGAATATGGTCAATCGTCAAATCGTTTCGATTATTCTTCACCGATTTATCAATAATGCTTTGTGCAAGTTCTATAGAGTACTCTTTGCGGTTGAAAGCTGCTTGTGCAATCAGTGAATTACTCACCCCTTCGAGTTCACGCACATTGGTACGAATATTTTCAGCTAAATAAGCGATGATATCCTCGCCTATTTCAGCGCCATCATTATAGAATTTATTTTCTAATATTTTATAGCGCGTTTCATAGTCGGGCGTTTGTAGTTCGGCTGAAAGCCCCCATTTGAAGCGAGAGAGCAAGCGCTGTTCGATATCGAATAAATCAACTGGTGCTTTATCGGAAGTGAGGATTACCTGTTTTCCATTTTGGTGCAGGTGATTGAAGATGTGAAAGAAAGCATCTTGGGTTTTTACCTTCCCTGATAGGAACTGAATATCATCGACTATCAGCACATCGATGAGCTGATAGAAGTGAATAAAGTCGTTAAGTGTATTCTTATCTTTATCTTTGGCTGTGGAAGCACTGATAAACTGTTGGGTGAACTTTTCGGCAGAGACGTATAATACCTTCTTTTTAGGGTATTTTTCTTTGATATCTACCCCTATTGCGTGTGCCAAGTGGGTCTTACCTAAGCCTACTCCTCCGAAGATAAACAGCGGATTGAAAGCCGTACCTCCAGGTTTGTTGGCAACTGCCATACCTGCAGAGCGCGCTAAACGATTGGAAGCCCCCTCCACAAAGTTGTCGAAGTTCTGATGTAAGTTCAGCTGAGGATCAACAGTTATTTCGCGAATACCCGGTATTACGAAAGGATTTTTAAGTCCAGGGTCTTTGGTTTCAGTAGCTAAAGTCAAAGTCTGTTTTGCTAATTCCGGCCGATTAGTACTAGGAAGTTGTTCTTTGGTAAGAGGAGTATCGACAATATATACGAGGCGAGAGTTTACACCTAAGGTAAAAGTCATAGCTGATTTGAGAAGAGAAATATAATTTTCTTCTAACCACTCACAAAAGAATTTACTGGGTACTTTGATTTTTAGGGTGTTGCCCTCTAATTCCACAGGTACGATAGGAGCGAACCAAGTGTTAAATGGTTGCTCAGTAATGTTGTCTTTTATAAATTCAAGACACTTACTCCAGACTTTTTCAGCTGCTTCTTTCATCTTTTTTAGTGCTACTTTTTAGCTAAAAATTTGATTATTAGATTTTTTTACTAATTTTGCCGGTAATAAAACTGTTGTTTTTTCAGTGAGCAAAGTTGTGAATAATTTTTGAATAAAAAAAATATTTAACATTTGTTTTTGTACTTTTATTTTATATGGGAGCACTGTTAATATTTTGTTAATATTTATATCTATCTAAATATGAAAGAATTATATTTTGATTATGTACTGCGTACACGCTATGCAGAAACTGACCAAATGGGGGTAGTGTACTATGGGAATTATCCTCAGTATCTTGAATTGGGAAGAGTGGAGTGGTTAAGGTCTATTGGTTTTACCTATAAGGCGATGGAAGAAGAAGGAATAATGATGCCTGTGGTATCCCTGCAAATTCAGTATAAAAAGCCTGCTTTGTATGACGAACTCATTACTATTCGTACCAAGTTAAAAGAATTACCCTCTACAAAAATAGAGTTTGACTATGAAATTCTCAATGAAAAAGGAGAATTACTCTCTACGGCTAATACTGTATTGGTGTTTGTAGATGCGAGGACTTTCAGACCAGTGCGTTGCCCTGAGAAGGTGCTAAAGCTTATAAAAGCAAAAAGTGAAGAGTAAGGAGTAAAAAGTAAATAATTTGGTAATTTAACTTTGCCAAAGGTTGTAGCACAACAAGCTATTGAAACTTTGGCAAAGTTTACACCACAACTAAAAACTATTGATAGCTTTTAATCAGATTCTTCACCAATAATATCACGTTTGGCATTGCGATATTAGCGGCGTTGAGTACTTCTTCGTGTGATACATCGGGGGAGATGTCGGGACCACCTAAGTCGGTGATGACTGAAAGAGCACACACTTCCATATTCTGATGACGTGCTACAATTACTTCGGGTACGGTACTCATACCTACGGCATCACCTCCTAAAATGCGCACCATACCATATTCGGCTGGGGTTTCAAAAGAAGGACCTTGCAAACCTACATACACTCCTTTTTGGAGCTTGATTTTATGTTTCTTAGCTATCTTTTCGAGCTCGGTTATCATAGCTTGGCTATAAGGTTTGCTCATATCGGGGAAGCGCGCACCAAATAGGTCTAAGTTCTTACCGCGTAGAGGGTGCTCAGGAAATAAATTGATATGGTCGCGAATAACCATTACATCACCTATTGAAAAGTTAGGGTTCACCCCTCCTGAAGCGTTAGAAACAATCAGACGTTTAATACCTAATTGCGCAAAAACGCGTATTGGGAAGGTTACTTCTTGCATTGTATATCCTTCGTAATAATGCACACGCCCTGCCATCATTAGCACATAGCGGTTTTCTATTTTACCGTAAATCAGTTTACCTTTGTGTCCTTCTACAGTAGATTTAGGGAAGTTAGGAATATTGTTGTATTTAATCTCAGAAATCACTTCCACTTCATCTTCTAACTTATTGAGTCCAGAACCTAAAATAATAGCAAATTCAGGAGTGTGCTCTGTGATGTACGACTGTATGATGCGAGCCGTTTCATTAATTTTATCGTAAACTTGTTGCATATCTTTATAATGTTTATTTGTTACCTAAATATTGGTGTGAATAATACTGAAATAAGGGGGAATCGTAGCGATGCTTATCATATCTTTTAGCTATTGAAAATTGGTGACTCCAAACTTAATAGCCTCAGCACGTGCTTTGGGTACTAAGGCAGTAAGGTTTTTGATACGAGAAGCATCAGAAGGGTGGGTGCTTAAAATAGTAGGTGTAGATTTACCATCTTTCTTAGCACTCATACGTTTCCACAATTCAGGAGCCTCAGCGGGGTCATAACCAGCAATTGCCATAATCTGGATACCTATGGCATCGGCTTCTGTTTCGTTGGAACGACTGAAGGGCAACATTACTCCTAAGTTAGACCCTAAGCCGTAAGCGAGCATAAACTGGTCGGTATAAGCAGCGTATTTGCTTGTTTGCAAGGCTACTGAACCTGCAATAGCACCTATTTGTTGTAAGGTAGCAGCACTCATACGTTGTGCTCCGTGGTCGGCTAAAGCGTGAGCCACCTCGTGCCCCATTACCACTGCCAAACCTGTTTCGGATTGTGTAATAGGTAAAATTCCTGTATAGACCACAATCTTACCGCCTGGCATACACCAAGCGTTCACCTCAGGACTATCTACCAAGTTATATTCCCAACGATAATCATCTAAATAGCCTTTATAACCATTGGTATCAAGCCATAGTTTGGCAGCTTTGGCTATGCGTTCGCCTACGCGTTTCACCATAGCGGCATCGTTTGTATTTTTCACTACCTTATTAGATTTTAAAAAGGTGGAATACTGACTAAAAGCCATTGGGAAAACCTGACTATTAGGCATAAAGTTAAGGGTACTCTTCCCTGTAAAAGGGTTTGTCTTACAAGAAAAGACAATTAAAAGGAATGCGATTAAAGTTAATTTCTTCATAAAATTTTATTTGAGGGCAAAGATACAAATAATAATTGAAAATACAATAGTAATATCTTATAAATTTTATTGTTAATAAAAAACAATAATATAATAGGTTAAAAGTATTCTTTTTACAGTGAGACTACGTGACAGAAATTAAACAAAATTGGTTTCAAAATTAAAAAAGAATGAAGGCTATGCCTTGTGAAATGATTATTTTAAGACTTCAACTTTGCCAAAGTTTAAACTTTGGCAAAGTGTATACCGCAAAGGAGACTAATAATCAGTATTGTATATATAGGACTCACATTAATATCATACGTAAAAAGTATTCTTTTTTATAGAGAGACTATACCCGAAAAATTAAACAAAATTAATTTTAAAATCAAAAGAAAATGAAGGTTGATTAATGCAAGCGCTATATGACTTTGGAGAAGCTGAGAAAAAAATGCTAAAATCTCTAAAATAGAGCATATTTTTTTAAAATAAGACAATTAAATTCTTTTTCATCTTTTAGTGAATTAAAAATAATAATTGTTTATATATCAGTTAGATAGAAAATATACCTATCTTATCTTTTAGATGTATCTTAACCGAAGGAAGAGCGAACCTAAGACGAAGGAAAGACGAACAAAAGACGAAGGAAAGAGGTTACTAAGTTGAATCTCAATTGGTAGAAAGAGGTATTTACGTTATTGAGAAAAAAATCATAAAAACGTGATTTTGGCGAAAAAAATGCAATTTTTAGTGTGAGTAACTTTTGAGGAACGTTTATGAGAATTGAAAATAGAGAGATATAACTTTCGAGGAACTTCAACGGACTAATTGTCAGAAGTATGCGGTTGGCACAAGTTTTGTTGCTAAATAAAAAGTTGATAATATTTGGTGCTTTAAAAATAAAGTGCTACATTTGCGACTTCAAATTAGTATATAAAACAAAAAACTGCGTTAAAATTGCAAAACAATATGAGAAAACCATTATTAATGGCTGCTGCCTTACTGATTTCGGCAGTGGCGTTCGGACAAAAAAAAGAACTCAAAGAGATTGAAAAACAAATCCGTAAAGGAGATTTAACAACTGCCAAAAGCGGATTAAGCTCCATTAAAGGTTCTATTGAGGGTACTGAATTTGCACCTCAGTTCTATTTCTTGGAAGCACAAGTGAATGTGGAAGCTGCCAAGAAAAATGAAAATGTATTGGCTTCGTTGCAAGCGGCTTCTTCAGCTTTTGCTAAAGTAAGACAATTAGAAGGAGGCAAAGGCAAATACACAAACCAGTTGCAAACTTTGGCTGATGAGGCTATTAATATTGCAGCTAAGCAAGCACAAGACAATTACGAGCGTAAAAACTACAAGAATGCTTCGGTTGCTTTTGAACAAGTATACCGCCTCAGTCCGCGTGATACTGTATTTTTGTACAATGCGGCAGTAGTATCGGTTGAAAATAAAGATTATGACAACGCTGTGAAACTTTATAAAGAGTTGAAAGACTTAGGTTATGACGGTGCTGAAACACTTTATTTGGCTACTAATAAGCAAACTAAAAAAGAGGAAACTTTCCCTGATAAAAACCAGCGTGATTTGATGGTAAAAGCAGGTACTCACGAAAAAGCTAGAAATGAAAAAACGCCTTCAAAACGTGCTGATATCGTGAAAAATATTGCCTTTATTTACGTAGAGCAAAACAAGACTGATGAGGCGCTAAAAGCTTTTGCAGAAGCAAGAAAAGCTTATCCTAAAGATGCTAACATCATTCTTGCTGAAGCGAATGTTTACTTGCAATTAGACAATAAAGAAAAATTTAAACAACTAATGCAAGAAGCTGCACAGCTTGACCCTAATAATGCTGACCTTCACTACAATATTGGGGTTATCAATATGCAACAAGGTAACAATATAGAGGCTCGAAAAGCTTTTGAACAAGCACTTAAAATTAAGCCTAAATATGCTGATGCTACTTTGAACCTTTCGACTACTTACATTAATGAAGGTAATGCTTTGGTTGAGCAAATGAATTCATTAGGCAATTCGGCTGCTGATACTAAGAAATTCAATGAACTTAGAGACCAAAAAGAAGCTTTGTTTAAAAAAGCTGCTGAAGTATTAGAAAGCTACGTGAAAGCTAATGGCAACGATAAAAATATCTTGGAACAACTAAAGAGCATTTATGGAGCTTTGAGCGACAGTGCTAACTTCCAACGTGTTAAAAAACTATTGGGTGAATAATAATTTAGTATAAGATGTTCGTTAAAAGGTAACAGAGTTATGCTCTGTTACCTTTTACTTTTTATAAAGATAAAAATGCGTTATTTTATAGAACTTTCTTTCTTTGGTAAAAACTATTACGGTTGGCAATCCCAGCCCAAAGCTATTTCAGTGCAAGAAGTTTTACAGAAGGCTCTTTCTACTCTTTTGCGAACGCCTATAGAAGTTGTGGGAGCAGGTCGCACTGATAGTGGTGTGCACGCTTTGCAGATGTATGCTCACTTTGATGTGACAGAAGCGTTGCCCGCTAATCTGGTTCACAAGTTAAATGCTTTTCTTCCAAAAGATATAGCTATTCATCATATATATGAAGTACAGCCTAATGCCCACGCCCGTTTTGACGCTTTGAAACGCACTTATCAGTACCATATTAGCACTCAAAAAGATGCTTTTGCTTATGATTATGCGATGGCATTTACTCTTCCGTTAAATGTAGCGCTTATGAATGAAGCGGCTCAAATACTTTTTGATTATACTGATTTTCAGTGCTTCTCTAAAACACATACGGATGTAAAGACATATAATTGCAAAATATACGAAGCGCATTGGGATAAGGAGGAGAACCAACTCATTTTTACTATTACTGCCGACCGTTTCTTGCGCAATATGGTACGGGCGATTGTAGGAACACTTATAGATGTAGGCTTACAGAAACTTTCGCTTACAGATTTTGAAGATATTATCCTCAGTAAGAAACGTAGTAAAGCAGGAGCATCGGTTCCCGCTTGTGGGTTATATCTCACCCATATAGAATACCCCAAAAGTCTCTTTGTTGAAAAAAAGGATTAAATATTAGCATTATTCAAGAAGAATTACTACCTTTGCAAACTTTTAAAACAAAAACAGAAATGAAATATTTACAGAACAAATATTTAAAGATAGTTATAGCCGTGCTTATCATAGCGTGGGCGGTATATCAGTTCACACAGGGGAATATAGGTAATGGCATAGCGCTTATTTTGCTTTCTCTTATTCCTATTTTACTCTATTTTCGCAACGAATTTATACTTCTCACATTCTTACGTTTGCGCAAGCAAGACTTTGCAGGAATGGAAAAATGGCTCGGCAAAATAGCAGACCCTCAGACAGCTTTACTCCGCAAACAACAAGGCTACTACAACTATATGTACGGTATTATTTACTCGCAAAAGAACCTTACTCAAGCAGAAAAATACTTTCGTAAAGCTCTACAATTGGGACTTACGATGAGTTATGACGTAGCGATGGCAAAATTGAGTTTGGCAGGTATTATGATGCAAAAGCGCAAAAAACGGGAAGCACAGGAGCTCCTCACTGAGGCTAAAAAGCTAGATAAGCAAAACTTGATGAGCGACCAAATAAAGATGATGCAACAACAACTCAAGAAAATTTAAAGCATAAAAAAGGCTGTCGTTTTAGACAGCCTTTTTTATGTTTTGGTTCTAATATTTTATCCCTTTAAATACACTATTTTCTTAGTCTCGAAGAAAGGTTCATCGTAATAACTACTGATATCAGTCAGTTCTGTCTTAGGGAAAGGTGCTAACTCCTCAGTAAGGTCACCGCCTTTTAAGTAAAGAATACCATTGGGGAGGTCGTTTTTAGAAGTCTTCTTAAACTTTCCTTTTACCCAAGGTACAAAGTCCTTCATTTGAGTAACGGCGCGACTTACCACAAAGTCGTAAGTGTCTTTTAGTTCTTCGGCTCTTATCTGCATAGCCGTTACATTGGTGAGCCTTAAAGCTTTTACTACTTCTTGTACTACTTTTATTTTCTTTCCGATAGAATCGACCAATGTAAACTGACAGTTAGGGAACATTATAGCCAAAGGTATGCCAGGGAAACCTCCACCAGTGCCGACATCTAATAGTACTGTGCCATCAACGAACTGAATGCGCTTAGCAATAGCCAAACTATGCAACACGTGTCGCTCGTAGAAATCGTCTATATCTTTGCGAGAGATGACGTTTATTTGAGCATTCCACTTTTCGTATAGCGGTTTGAGCTCTGCAAATTGTTGTTGTTGCAACTCACTAAGTGAGGGAAAGTATTTGAGTATGATTTTCATAGTTGCTAAAAATGTATTACTTTTGCACCCGTTTTTATATATTATAATGAATTTACGAGCCTTATTATTGATTTTTTTGTCGGGAGGTTGCCTTTCGTTCTTTGCACAAGAGCGCGATACTACCTACATTCAACCTTATCCGCAAGAAATATGGCTCAGAGCGTATACTCCTACCAAAATGCTCATACTTACGCAAGGGAAAGAGGCTTATTCACCCAACTACCCATTTAGTTTAGGAGTTGGAATAGGTTTGCGCAAGATATTAGGGCTTAACGTACTTTATGCACAGAACTTATTCCGACTAAAAAATGAAACAAATCTAAAAACTCGCAGTATTGATATACAAGCACATAAATACGGTAAACGCATACTTATAGATGCTTATTATCAAGACTATACAGGATTTTATATCGATAGAGGTAAAGGGAATTATACCCTCTTCCCTACCCTTTCTACCCAGCAAATAGGTGTAGAAAGCACTTACGTATGGCGTGCAGACAAGTTCTCGGCGCGGGCTGCCTTTGAGCAAAGCGAACGCCAAGTGAAATCGGCGGGGAGTTTACTTTTTGGCAGTGGTTTCTATTGGCATCGCATAGAGCCTGATGCTAACACAGAGAATGTGAGTAGCGAGGCTTTTGAGAATTTCTAAATAGGTTTTCACGTGGGCTATGGCTATTCGTGGGTAGCTGGCAAACACTGGTTACTTACAGGGGCATTTATCGGTGGATTGAATTTTGGTAACCAAATGGACATACTGCAACAGCTGAATATTAAGGTTTATCCTACTTCTGTGACGCGCTTTTCGTTTGTATATCTGAAAGATGATTGGACTGTAGCCTTATCGGGAATTTTTAATAACAAGTCAGTTTATCCTACGGATAGCAAACCTATTCGCTTGATTACTCCCAGTGTACAACTATCGTTTACTAAGCATTTTTACCTCAAAAGAAAAAACTTTCTCACTCGATTACCTTCCCTAAAAGTACGACCAACCCCTCAACGGAACGGGTAAAGATAAGATATTCATTACCACCTTCCACGATATGGTATTTCTTTTTAATTTCTGCTACCGATAACGGATAGTTTTTAGAGAGAATACAATATTTACTACCTTTTTTTAACTTTTTAAGATTGATAGGAGTTACCTGCAAAACACGTCCGGCAAAGGGCTTTTTTAGCTGCTCGGAAGTGTATAGATGAGTATTTACGTCCAACTTCTCTACCTCAAAATACTGCGCTATATAGTTAAAAGCTCCTGATTTCAACAAAGCATTATTAGGAATATACAAGTATTGTTTAGGCGCACTATACACCACTTGAGAACTATGCAACACTTCTTCTGTAAATTGCAAAATAGGCTCTTCAGTCTCCAAATTCACACAATGTATTTGTACTTGCGTTTCTTTTTTAGGTTCTTGTACTACCAATACCTCCTTTACTTCATTGCGCAAGGCTACCAAATGAATATGTGTTATCTTGGGTAGCGTATGCAACAGATAACTAATGTCTATCATAGGTGATAGTTTGGTAAGCACTTTATCTGCTTTTTGCAATAGTACAGACTGTAACTCTAAGATATTAGGTGAGAGGTCTTCTAAGAGAAACTTCTTTTGTTTGAGAGCGTCTCTACGAGCAGGATCAAGATAAATAAGGTTGTAATGTGCTGTTGTAGCTTTCAAAAAGGCTTCTGCGCTTCCATTTATAAATGTGGCCTTGTGTCCTAGAACCTGCCAATTATGTTCCACTTTACTGAGAAGTTCCCTATTTTGTTCTACCAACGTAACTTCTTTAAACTTCTCTGAAAGAAAAAATGCATCAATACCGAACCCACAAGTAAGGTCTAAAAAACGTTCTCCGTGCAAGCCTTGTGCCTTGTACTGAGCGGTTACCTCGGAGGAGGTTTGCTCTAAATTAAGTGTTGGAGGGAACAATATACCTTCCGTAGTAAGCAAAAAAGGAAGTTTTTTAGCTGCTGTACGCCTGCCTTCAATCTGTTGTGCTAATTCTTTGTTAGAAATGCCATTGAATACAGGTTTCTTTAGGAGCAATGTTGTAGTTGTCCCCTCGTATTCCCTGATAAAGCGTTGTACATTCTCGTCTAACAAATTCATAGCGCGCAAAGATAGTGCATTTTCACAAAAATCAAAGCCATTTTTTGCGTTTGAAGTAGAAAATCATTGTTACTGAAATACCTATCATCACCAACCATACTAACGGATATGCCCACCATACTTCTAATTCAGGCATATACTTGAAATTCATACCGTATACCCCCACAATAAAAGTGAGCGGAATAAAAATAGTAGAAATAAGGGTGAGCAAGCGCATAATGTTGTTCATCTTGTTACTCATTGCCCCCATATAGGTGTCAGTAAGTCCCCATAAAATATCGCGGTAGGTACTGAGTGTTTCGACAATTTGCACCGTGTGGTCGTGGAGGTCACGAAAATAATGCTTAGTATCGATGTCGATAAGATGATGAGGGGTTTTCTCTATCTTGTTTACTACCTCACGCGAGGGCGTAATTGATTTCTGCAAAAAGATAGCACTCTTTCTCAGCAACTGGATTTCGGAAATCATATCTTCACGAGGGTGAATAATAATATCATCTTCAATGGTTTCAATCTTATCGCTTACTTTATCCAAAATCACAAAATAGTTGTCTACAATAGCATCTAAGAGTCCGAATAGCAAATAGTCAGCGGGGCGTTTGCGTAGACTGCTATCGGCGTTTTGCAAACGTTTGCGTACGGGGTCAAACACGTCTTCGTCTTCACTTTCTTGAAAAGTGATGAGGTAATTTTTGCCCAATAATAATGCTAAGTGCTCTGAAATAAGTTGCTTATCTTTGCCGTAGTACAGCATTTTAATGATCACGAGAATATGTTCATCAAGGATTTCTACTTTCGGACGGTGTTCGGTATCGAGTACGTCTTCCAAAAATAGGTTATCTAAATGAGTATAAGCACCTAACTTTTTTACTTCCTCGATATTGTTTAAGCCGTTTACATTCACCCACGTGATACGGCTATCGATTATAAATTTAAGGGCTTCCTCAGCCGAAGAAACTTTCTTTACCTCACAAGAATGCTCGTTATAGGCACAGACTTCTATATTGAGAGGCTTCTCTTTATTACCGAAATACACCAGACTACCGGCAGGCAAACCTACCTTTTTGGAGCGATTTGTCTTGCGTTTCCTTCTGGTAGTAGAGACTATATTTTTACTCATATATAATTATTATATTAAAATATTGGTTATTAATATTTTATTAAAACATTTTAAAGCTAAAGTATAAGTATCATAACAAAAACGAAAGCGTTAGTAAGCGTAATAAATACTTGTTGCTTTTGTTTAAATTAGTGGTTAATATACTGATTATTAGATTATTTTCACATTTATATACATAGTAAGTAGATACTTTATAGAATATACATTAAATAAAAGATTTATATTTTTATTATAAGTTACTTATATTCAGTAACTATTAATTTATAAAGTACCCAACCTTGCATTCTTTCTTCTTGTATTAAGGATAGTCCTACTGAGTTTAAAAATTGACTAAAATCTTCTGTTCTTTTTAGCTTAGGAAGGTAATAACTAATCTTCGCATATTCACAAGCAATGAGAAAAATACCTTTGTCTGAGAGTATGCGTTTGACTTCCCAAAAAGCCTCTTTGAGGTCTTGCCAATGGAAGTGTGTTTGAAAAGCAGTTATCAAATCAAAAGTTTTATCGCCAAATGAGCTATGCTGAATGTCCTCTAACTGAAAGATAGCCCTTGTATGAAGCTTCTTTGCTTCCTTAATAGCGATTTCGGATATTTCAATTCCCCAAACTTCACTATGAGGAAAATATTCAGTGAGCAGGACAGTTGATTTGCCATTTCCTACTCCTATATCTAATATTTTTCGTGGAGCTTCTGACGGTTTATAAAGTCCTAATGCCCATTGTACCATTGGTATATAAACACGATTAAAAAGTTTCATCATTATTACACCTACAAAACCCGAAGGCTTTTTAGACTGCTGAATTAGGTAATAAAGCAGGAGTATTAAGATTGAGAAAGTAAGGGCTGTTAGAAAAATAATTTTCACTTGTTAATTGTGGTTTTAAGAGAGTACCTTACTGAACTCCTCAGAGAATTTGGTAGGGGTAAACTCAATAACCTGGTAGGTTGCTATTTGGTGCTGATAAAAAGGGTCTTGGGCAATGATAGCTTCTACCTCTCCCCTACTACCAGCCTTGCACAAAATTATACCACCTACACGGGGTACTTGTGCTCCTGAAGCAACAAAATGTCCTGAAGCATAATGCTTATCTAAATAAGCGCGATGTGCTTCTAAATGTTTTTCAACCTCTGAAAGGTCTTTTTGATACGTTAAAATAATGATATACATATTATTAAATATTAGTTTTTATTCTTTACTCGTTAGTATTTTAAGGTGTTGTATTGGCTACTTGTAATACCTTTCCGTTGAATACTTCACCCCCATTCAAAGCAAAATCAGCAATGTAGCGTGCCATTTGCTGTGGGGTGATATTAGCTTTATAATCAGGGAAGGCTTCAGTGAGCATTCCGGTCTGTACGGCTCCTAAGGCTAAGGTGTTGAAGATGATACCGCGCTCTTTGTATTCTTCGGCTAAGAGCTCCGATAAGGTAATAAGAGCACCTTTAGAGGAACTATACGCTGCCAAACCGCCAAACTTCAAACTCCCTTGTATGCCTCCCATACTGCTGATACTTACGACGTGCGAGCCTTTCCTCATAAAAGGCAATAATTTCTGAGTGAGTTGAGCCACTCCGAATACATTCACCTTGTACACTTCTAAAAAGTCAGTTTCAGTAAGTTGTTCAAAGGGTTTATTGATGAGTTTTCCTGCGTTATGAATGAGTATATCTACGCACTGCCATTGTTGCAAATAAGTGACTACCGTTTGTAGGCTTTCTGTCTTTGTAATATCAAAAGGGAAACAATGTACATTAGGCAAATTGAGTGCCTTTATAGAAGCAGTATGCCGCGAAAGGGCTAAAATATTATGCCCTTCCGCAGCCAACTGTTGTACTAGCGCAAAGCCTATACCTCTGCTGGTACCTGTTATGATGATGTTCTTCATATTACCCTAAGAGATGTGTTTCTCCTACAATAAATAAAACAAGGTATCCTATCACCATACTGATAAGCCCTACAATAAGCCCCACTTTCAGCATATCGTTTTGTTTTACTAAGCCTGTAGAGTACGCAATGGCATTCGGAGGGGTAGAAATAGGCAAACACATCGCTGATGATGCTGCCAAAGCTATCCCAATAAGCACTGTAGAGGTACCCCCTATTGCGCTTAGGTTTTCTCCCATTCCTTGACAGATAGTTACCAAAATAGGAATTAACAAGGCTGCCGCAGCAGTATTGGAAATAAAGTTGCTGAGAAGATAACAAATAAGTCCCGATGCAATCAATACTATTATAGGCGACCACGACCCAAAGGGTATGGTATCGATAGCAAGTTCGGCTAAGCCCGATTCATTGATACCTAAACCTAAAGCGAAACCTCCTGCTACCATCCAAATAACGCTCCAATTGATGGACTGTAGGTCTTTAGCAGTAATCACGCCTGTTGCTGCAAAAATACCCATAGGCACTAAGGCAACGGTATTGGCATCAATACCCGTTAGTTCACTGGGGAGTAGCCATAAAAGAATGGTAACGATAAAAGTGCCACTTACTACCCACATACGCCAACCTTGGTGTACTTTTCCTAAAATATGTAAGTTAATTGTTTTTTGAGTAAAAGGGAAGAATTTTAATATAAGTCGCCACGAGATGAAGAGTAACAAAAGTACCAATGGGAACATAAACGACATCCATTCGCCAAAATCAACGCCCATATTCAGTCCTTTGGGGTCGTTGAGAGCTTGCAGAGCAATAGCGTTAGGAGGCGTACCGATAGGGGTAGCCATTCCTCCCAAGTTAGCAGCAATTGGAATACTCATCGTGAGTGCGGTACGTCCTTTGCCACTTGCAGGCAATGCTGCAAAAACAGGAGTAAGAAAAGTGAGCATCATAGCTGCCGTAGCGGTATTACTCACAAACATTGAGAAAATACCCGTAATGAGCAGGAAACCCAATAGCACATTCTCGCTTTTATTTCCGAACGGACGTATCAAATTCTTGGCAAGCAAGACGTCTAACCCCGATTTGGTAGCGGCAATAGCCAAGAAAAAACCACCTAAAAAGAGTATAATCACAGGGTTGGCAAAGGTAGCCATAATCTCTTTACTGCTGAGTAGTTTTCCGAAAATCTCGTTTTCTTCTCCTTTAAAGAAGAACAGACTGTGGTTAGAAACCGTTAAACACATTAGGGTAATGATACCCAGCGAAGTAGCCCACGAAGGGATAGCCTCACTAATCCACATAAGAGTGGCAAACACAAAAATAGCGATAATTCGCTGATGTATCACCGTTAGTCCGCTAATATGAAACACCTCAGTAGGCAAATTCCACACTACAGCAGTTACAATCACTATACATATCAAAGCGATAAGGTGTTTTTTTTCAAAGTGATTGGTCATTACATTTTCTAATTCTTTAGACATAATATTTTGGTAAGTTTAAAAAGTTATTTGCTATTTAACAAACGAATGACAAAGGTATAAAAAAAGAATAATCCACCAAAGAAAAACGATAGTTTTTTATTGATGGATTTATTTATATTTTACTTTCTTTGTTTTAATTGAAATATATCCTATAACTCAATGTATTTAAAGAGAAGTAATAAAAGTTAAAAATCCTAAAACTACCCCCACCAAATTGGGGATAATGAGAATATAATCTGGCTTAGGCTCTTTTGTCCAGCCATACACGACCCAGATAAGACAAGACCCCGCTGCAAACAAAGGTTGCCAAGGTTGTGCTTTGTGCCCCTCTAAGTTGGCCATAATTTGAGGAATATAGGCTACAAATACCGCCACTCCTATAAAGGCTCCTATGGAACCTATAAACAAATTAATTTTTTGCTTGATATTTCTTTTTTCGTTCATAATAATATGGTTTTCTGCAAAGATAGTAATAATTTGCGTATTTTACAAAGAAACTTCAAAAATAATTAGAAAAATTTTTGTTTTACACTCTGCGTAACGAAGCTTGTAATCTACGAATATGAGGGTCTTCTATGTTATCCAAAATAGCTAAAGTATCTCTTGGAATAAAAATACATTTTTCCAAAAGGCTTTTCAGTAAGTTTTCCAATGCCAAAGTATATTCTTGATAAGTAATAAGTTCTTCTATCTGTTCAATAAACGATAAAACTAGTGAATCAGTTGAGAAATCATTAGTAAGTTGCTTTATAAACAAGTTAGTTGAGTAAGAAAGTATACTGATAGGTTCATAAATACTAATTCCTAATTTTTCTTGAATGAGAGCCTCAACCTCTTCTTTGGTTTTTTCCCATTCTTCTCCTTCTCCCATAAGCCGTAACTCATTGATAACCTCCCACAGCTCATTTGTGGTATTATAGTCTCTGAAGTCTTTGCATATAAAATTGGAAGTATAATCTCCTACTTTTTTAGCATTATAGCCTTCTTTCCAAAGGGCTTGTAAGCCTTGAATGTAATAGACAATTGCTTTTATCTCTTCTAAAGTCATTTTATTACACTTAGTTTTTCAGGTTCATTAATAGGAATTCTTAGTCGTAAGCCAAGTTCAGAACGAGCGATTATATGGTTTGTATCCTCAAAATAGGCTTCCTTAAAATACTCGCTATTATCCAAAAACAAAAACCATAAAAGTTCCCCATTTTCTTTATTGATAATGTAAATAAAACCATCTCCTTCCCAACTACATTCACCTCCATAAATTTTATATTGGGCATTCTCTACCATAATTTTCGGATAGAGATTAGAGACATAATCCTCTTCGTTATAAGAAAAATAACTATCTAAGGACGATTTACACAAAATTCTTAGGTGATACTTCTCTTTAATCCATTGTCCCTCCAAAACAAGCATATCACCATTAGGGTAAGTAATAGATTTGATAATAGGATAAGTGTAATTTTCAAGAATGTTTTTGATACGTGGATGCATATTACATTTATTTTTTTAGTACATTTTATGGTTACTAAAATCCAACGACAAAGATACAGAAAAAAAGTATCATATACAAAGATATTTTGGGCTATCTTTTATGATGAACAAATTCATAACAATTATACAAACATACTTAGCATAGAGTTTCACCGAATAATAAATGAAAGAAGAACGAACCTACAGTGGCTCTACAGTGGCTCTACAGTGGCTCTACAGTGGCTCTACAGTGGCTCTACAGTGGGTCTACAGTGGGTCTACAGTGGGTCTACAGTGGGTCTACAGTGGGTCTACAGTGGGTCTACAGTGGGTCTACAGTGGGTCTACAGTGGG
>NZ_AJZR01000030.1:0-25627 GCF_000271925.1 Capnocytophaga sp. oral taxon 412 str. F0487
ATAGAAAGGGTGTGTAAAAAGTTGATTCATAATATAATACAACAACGCTAAAAATGTTAAAAACGGGGTTTCGAGGCGAAAGAAAAAGAATCCTCACCCCGTCCCTCTCCCAAGGAGAGGGGGAGTGTAGTGACGGAAAAGGAGAAAGTAATGATGAGTGAACGAGAGATGAATGACGAAGGGAATGTGATGAAAATCTGTTGCTGGTTATCTTCAAAGGGGGAATTAGTGACGGGAAGGTTAAATGTATTTAACTTTACCAAAGGTCGTAGGACAACAGACAATTAGGGGAAGACGGATATAAATTGGTAAATTGATAAATTAGCAAATTAGCAAATAGATAAATTGGGTTATCGGCATATGATGGTAATGGCTCTTTCTTCGCCTTTTTCGTTGATGATACGCAGGGTGTGATTGCCTTTGGGGGCAAAGATATTCATTTCGTGAAAGGTTTCGGTGGTGCCGAGAAAAGCATCGTCTAAATACCAAAAAACCTTGCCTTCGCGATTGGCAGCCTTCGCTGTAAAGGGTTGTTGCTCGCCTCCAAAAGTTTTAGTGGTGTAGAGTACGCTTTGGTGTTTGGGGTAAACAAAATCCAAGCCCCTTTGCAGATTGCCTTGTGTGCAATCGGGACGTAGGGGAGGAAGTGGCTTGTAGTGAATGTGTTGCTGTTTGTAATACCATTCCATTACGGGAGGTAACACGAACCACGCTTTGTTTACAATGTTTTGTGGAGATTCGCACGAAGTGTTTACTTGGTACTGCTCGTCACGGTCGAGGTGTACGAGCTTATGATAAGGACATTGCCCCACTTCCTTAGGAGCGAGATTGCTGAGTACTGTTTGCTTAGGGCATTCGGGTTTGGCAAGGAAACCAGAATTGGCACAGACGGATACCTCGCGCAGGTCGTCTAAGGGTTCTGAAAACCACGAAGTAGGAGGGAGGGCATTGAAGATACTGAACATTACCGGAGCGGCATAGGTAGCCCCTGTGAGGGTGGGACGTCCTTCGCCTGTGGCATTGCCTACCCACACAGCCACCACATATTGAGGCGTAGCACCAATCGCCCACGCATCTTTATTGCCAAAGCTGGTACCCGTTTTCCACGCTATCTTGCGCGATGACTCGTAGTAGCGCCACGCTATATCATCAGTAGGGCGGTTCACTTCCTTCATTGCACTAAACATCTTGTAGAGCGCTCCCGCCCTGAGTGTAGGTAGTTCGCGAGTGTTTTTTCCGAAATCTAAGGGGGCAGTATCGGTATAACGCAAGTGCTGAAATTCCTTAGTTCGATAGTGCTGAGTGCGCGCAAAGACTTCCGTTTCCGAAGCCAGATTGGTATATGCCTGTGCCAAATCCCACAGATTGCTCTCGGCACCTCCGAGGATAATGGAAAGACCATAATGGTCGGGGTGGCGGTTGATGTTTTTCAGTTGCAAGTGTTGTAACACATCGTAGAAACGATAGGTAGTAAACTGCTTTAAGAGCCATACAAATGGAATGTTTAGCGATTTGGCTAAAGCCATATCGGCAGAGACAGCACCTTCAAAACTATTGCTAAAATTCTGAGGTGAATAACCTCCTATTTGAGTAGGAACATCGGGTACTAACTGGGTGGGGAGGAGTTCTCCCTCGTGCAACATTGCTGCATAGAGAAAAGGTTTGAGCACACTGCCTGTACTGCGAGGTGCGTGCACGATATCCACATCTTTTTGATGATCGGTATCGGTAGGGGTATTGCCTACGTAAGCGAGCACTTTTCGTGTTTTCACTTCTACCACCAAAGCTGCCATATTATAGATTTCGGATTGCGAGTAGTGGGTGTAATACCCTGCTACAAGGCTGTTTACCTTCTCTTGCAAGTTTAACGACACCGTAGAGCTAATGCGCTCGCCTTCTTGGGTTTTAGAAGCAAAAATAAGCAGGTGAGGCGCAAGTTGTGGAATAGGGTGAGGTTCAGCAGGAAGAGGTTCTAAAAGCGCCAAATCGTATGTTTCTTTATCGATAATATTTTTAAGGAGAAGTTTGTAAAGCAACGCATTGCGTTTCTGCAAGAGACGTTCTTGGTTCTTACCAGGAAAGATAAGGCTGGGTGCATTAGGAAGGACTGCCAGCGTAGCCGATTGTGCCCACGAAAGCTGATGAGGAGCGACACCAAAGTAACGCCAGGCTGCCATATCGAGTCCCACAACGTTGCCACCAAAGGGCGCGTGAGAGGCGTAGAGTTTGAGAATACTCTCCTTAGAATAGCGGAACTCCAATCGGGTAGCCCATATCATTTCAATAAGTTTCTCGAAATAAGTGCGCTGTTGGTGCTCACGAGCGATGCGTATCACCTGCTGGGTGAGCGTACTGCCCCCGCGCTGTACTTTACCACTACTCACATTGCGATAGAGAGCCTTGGCTACCGATATGGGATTTACCCCCCAATGGTAATAAAAATGAGCATCTTCGAACTGCAATACCGACATTTTAAAGCGGTAGGGCACACTGTCTACTTCGGGGAAACGCCATTGTCCGTCGTCCGCAATCTTAGCCCCAAGTAATTTACCCTCGCTACTTTCCAACACCGTAGCATAAGGTTGTGGGAAGAGCTGACGAGGTAGACAGAAAGCATACCACACAAGGCATAGCACTGCTATCGCTGTTTTGATAGGGTGGTGGCGGAGTTTTTGCTTTGTTAAGAAAAGGATATGTAAAATTTTATTTTTCAATTGTTTTTGCGTCACGGATTTTGTAAAAGCCTAAGAGACTTTGACAAAGAGTTTTTAAAGTCTCTCACGGATTACGCGGAAGCCCCCAAACCCTCGAAAGGAGACAATCCACGAAGGGATTTATAATTAGTGTTATATATTGAAATACTATTGATTAACGCTATCATAACACGAATAACCTATAAAAAATCGGGCAAATGTAACATAAAAAAATGAGATGGAAGTCACAAGGCTGTTGAAAAGTGGCACGTTAATTGCTCTTTGGCACATTAATTTATTGTCTTATTGACAGATTAACACGTTAATATATGAAACATTTAAGTATTGTTATTGTCTTTTTTTCGTTATTAGTAAGCCCCATAGTAGGGGCTCAAACTGCTGAACTACCTTTCAAAGGAGGAGAATGGTTGCGTTTTAAAGTAAAATATGGTGTATTTAACGCCAGCATTGCTACAATGGCAGTTAATGAAGAGATGTATAACGGCGAAAAGGTGTTTCACGCAGTGGGTAAAGGTGCCACTACTGGTTTGGCACGTATATTTTTCAGAGTAGATGATACTTATGAGAGTTATTTTGGCATAACAGATGGCAAACCACGACTTTTTATAAGAAATATTTACGAAGGAGGATACACTAAATACCTCAAAATGTATTTTAATCATACTAGCAATAAGGTAAAAATAAACAATGTAGAAAACGGTAATATTACCGAAATAAACTTTCAGCCAGGTTTACACGATGTAATATCAGCGTTCTACGCACTTCGTCATCACCCTGATATCGAAAATATGAAAGTAGGGGGGCAGATATCTATGGATATGATTTTTGATGATGACGAGGTATACAAGTTCAAACTAAAACTATTAGGTCGCGAAAAAGTAAAGACACATTTTGGTACGGTTAATACCTTAAAGTTCTGTCCGTTAGTACAAGATGGGCGCGTGTTTAAGGAAGAAGAAAGCATCACGATGTGGATTACTGACGACAAGAATAAAGTGCCTGTGAAGCTAAAAGCCTCGTTGCGTGTAGGTTCGTTGGTAGCTGAGCTTGATGGCTTTAATAATCTTAAAAATGACACAAATTTGAAAAAAAAGAAATAATTGTGTAGTTAGTTTATTTTTTTTACGTATATTTGTCGCCTCAAAGCGTAAGTAATCAAAAATAAACAAATATACTATGAAAAACTTGTTTTTAGCAATCTCTGTTTTTCTTGCTACGTTATCGTATGGGCAAGATGCGAATGTGAAAAAACTTATCAAACTTGCCGAGAAGGGAGATGTACAAGCACAAACTGAATTAGCTGATGCTTATTTTAAAGGAAAGGGCGTAAGACGCTCTTATCAGGAAGCCGTAGTATGGCTTGAAAAAGTAGCCGAGACAGGCGATTTGAATGCACAATACCAGTTGGCACAATGCTATTTTAACGGTAAAGGCGTACCAAAATCACCACAAAAAGGAGTGGAATGGCTCACCAAAGTAGCCGATGCGGGTAACCCCGAAGCGCAACGTGAGTTGGCACTATGCTACCGCGATGGCAAAGGCGTAGAGCAATCGAAAGAGAAGTATTATGCACTTATAGAGAAGCACGCTGAGAAAGAGAACCCTGAAGTGCAGTTAGACCTTGCTAAGGCGTACCACTCAGGTGAAGGAGTTACTAAAGATGTGAATAAGGCTAAGTATTGGGCAGAACAAGCTTCAAAAAACGGCAATTCAGAAGCTGAGATGCTATTAGCTTCTTGGACATATGAAGTCAATGCATCAAACCCAGAAGCAATAAAGCGTTTAACCCAAGTGGCTAATAAAGGTAATACCGAAGCACAAAGAATGCTTGCCGATGCTTACTTAGAAGGTAAAGGCGTAGAAAAATCGGAAGCTAAAGCTATTGAAATGCTTGAAAAAGCAGCCAAAGGAGGCGATGCTGAAGCACTGTACCAATTAGGAAACTTTTACTTCTATGGCAACAGTCCGCTTATAGGGAAATACTACAAGAAAGCGATTAATTACTATACCCAAGCCGCTAACAAAGGCAATGCAGTAGCACAAGCACAGTTGGCACTTTGCTTCTACAATGGTATAGGCACCAACGCTTCCCCAAAAGAAGCTTTCAGTTGGATACTCAAATCAGTAAATACCAATCCTACTCCTAAAGCGCAAAATAACTTGGGGGTATGTTATGCAGTGGGGATAGGAGCACACCCCTCAAACGCACAAGCCTTAGAGTTCTTCCAAAAAGCCGCTGAAGCAGGTGATGTAACAGCGCAATACAATTTAGGAAATATTCTTTTGCAAGAGGGACAGTTAGACGTTAAAAAAGGCTTTGACTACCTCGAGAAAGCAGCTGCGGCTAATCATCTTTTAGCACTTAAGAAATTAGGTGATTTATACTTCAACGGGAAATACACCAACCAATCGTTTGAACGAGCCTTTGAATATTATACTAAGGCTTCTAAACAAACACCTACTCCACAAAAGGAAATGTTAGACTACTTCTACCAAGGACAAGAAGAAGCGTATGCCGATGTGTTATACAATCTTTCACAATGCTATGCCGAAGGTAAAGGAGTGAAGAAATCGATGAGAGAAGCTAGCAAGTGGGCAGTAAAAGCTGCTGGGCTTTCTAATAAATACGCTTTTGATTGGCTTAATAAAATAGTTGAAAAGAATGACCCAAAAGAGAGTCCGGAAGTGATATTGGCAGTAGCTGATGGTTATTTCTATGCTAAAGGGACAAGTAAACAAAATGATAAAGCCTTTCCACTCTATGAAAAATTAGCCAAACAACAAGATAATACCACTGCACAAAAACGTTTGATGGAGTATTATTTTGAAGTAAAGAATCCAGATAAGAACGATGAGAAAGCAGTTTATTGGGCAGAGAGAGTGGCTAAGAAAGGAGATGCTTCTACTCAATTCAGCTTAGGGAAATACTATATGACAATGGTACCCGATGTGAAGCCACAACCGGCAACTCCAGCTCCTAAACCAACACCTAAAAAGCCAGCAGCTACCGCTACGCCTACTGTTGCTGTTACCTCATCACACAGTATAGAACCTAATAGTCCTGAAGCCGAAGCACGTGCTGAGTTACTTCGCAGACAAAGAGGAGGCAAGAATGTTACCCCAGCTAAACAACAATATGCTGTGAGAGCAAGTACACGACCTGCCGTAGCACAAAACGCTCCGAAAACGCCTATGAAACACCTCAATGAAACCAAAGGGGTACATTGGCTTGCTAAAGCAGCTGAACAAAACAATGTGGAAGCACTTAATGAGTTAGGCTCTTATTATTTTGAGAAGCAAAATTTTGGTCAGGCATTGGCTAACTTCCAAAAGTCGGCACAACGTGATTACGCTCAAGGACAATACAACTTAGCTAACTGTTATTACAATGGGAATGGTATAGACCGTTCGTATGAGAAAGCCGCTAATTACTACAAATTATCTGCACGTAAGGATTATGCTCCTGCGCAATTCCGTTTAGGGCATTGCTATTATCACGGTGAAGGCATAGAACAATCGGATAGTAGAGCTGCCGATTGGTTTGAACAAGCTTGCGATAACGGTGAGAAGAAAGCTTGCGATATGCTGAAAGTAGTTACCGCTAAAAAGTAAACTCTCCTTTTTCAAATAATAAATGCGGAAAGAGCTGTCTTATTAAGACAGCTCTTTTTGTTATTTAGCGAGAGTTTGATGTAAGAGAGAAGTAACTATCCAAAGGATTACTTTGGTAGAGTAGTGTAACTGCAAAAGTGTTTGAATATTAATAAATCGTTACATTGAACTGATATTATTTTATAGTAAGTGCTACGCTGAATATGCCTGCTACTAATATCAATTTAAGCATATTGTGGAGCAATGCATAATGTTTTTGATCTTTACTTCGCCAGAGAAGACATACAAAAATACATAAATATATAAGCATAAACCATAGAAAATAGGTTAAATTCCCTATCGAAAAATAATTGAGCAATACGTAAATAGGTAAGGTGCACAACACGACGCTTAGGGTAATGAGCTTTTTGGAAAAGGACTCTCCATAAACTACGGGTATAGTAGCGTAGTTATGAGCCAAATCTCCTTTAATATTTTGTAAATCTTTAATAAATTCCTTGATAAGGATAAGCAAAAAGATGAGTAGGGCGTGTACGAAAATTATCGCCTCGAAGTTGCGGTAATACACAAAGATGGCAAAGAAGGGTATAATAGCTAATATTGCCGAAGTGAGGTTGCCAAAAAATAATAATTTCTTGATACGGTGAGAATAGAGCCACATCGTGAAGATATATCCTGAGAAGAAAATCACTGCTCTGAACGATACATAACTGGCTACAATTACTGAAAGGAAGTTGAGCAAAAAGTAAAGAGTGAGTTTAGTATTTTGACTTACCAGATGGTCTATCATTGTTTTGGTTGGCTTATTGATAAGGTCTTTTTCTTTGTCGTAAAAACCATTGATAATATAGCCTCCTGCGATAGCCAAGGCTCCTGCAATGACGAGCATCAGTAAAGAATCGTCAAAAATTACCTCACGCCAAGGTTTATGCGAAAGCACAAAGATAGCAGCTAAATATTGGGCGAGGCATACTATCACTATATTATAACCTCGTACAGCCGAAAAAATTCCGATGAGCTTTAATAAGGTAGTTCTCCTCATTATGCGTATGTTTTGTGCTTGTTAGCCGTTACCTATAGATAGAGAGCCGTTGTCCTACACGAATATTACTGCCCTTGATACGATTCCAGCGTTTGAGATTAGAAACCGTTACACCGTGCCGTGTAGCAATCTTTCCTAAATTATCTCCTTTCTTTACTGTGTATATTGTTTTCTTAGAAGACCTGCCTCCTGCATATTGGTCGCCTTTTACTACTTGAGGGAGAGGTTGCTCACGGTTTGCTTTCTCTTCATTAAGGTAAGCATAGATAGCCTCTTCGTTAGCTACAAACTTACCTATCTCGGAAATAGGTAAGCGCACGGCGTAGTTACGACCTTCAACATAAGGGACAACATCTAATTGATAGGAAGGGTTAAAAAACTGAATATCTTTTACGTCCATACCTGTAATATCAGAAATATCTTTAAAAGATATAGCTTGCTTTACGCGGATAGTATCGGTTTCAAAAACGTGATTAGCGCGCTTTTGAGGTTTGAAGCCGTGTTCTTTGGCATATTCAAAAATATAGAGAGTTGCCAAGAAAGCCGGTACATATCCAGCGGTTTCTCTGGGAAGATAAGGGCGCAAATTCCAATAGTTAGTCTTGCCATTGGAACGGCGAATGGCTTTGGTTACATTACCTGGTCCTGAATTGTAAGCGGCGAGTGTTAAATCCCAGTCACCAAATATTTTATAGAGTTCATTTAGGTATTTTGCAGCTGCTTTGGTAGAGCGAATGGGGTCGCTACGCTCATCAACATAGTTATTTACTTCTAAGCCATAACCTTTACCTGTACTGTACATAAACTGCCATAAGCCTGTAGCTCCTGCACGCGAACGAGCCTTAGGGTTTAGAGCCGACTCGATAATGGCTAAATACTTCATCTCCAAAGGAATCTTTTGATTACTCATCTCTTGTTCAAACATCGGGAAATAATAATCACTAAGAGTCATTAGGCGCTCTAAAGAAGAACGGCGATTTTTGAGGAACGACTTGATTACCTGTTCCAAGATAGGATTATACTCTACATTGAAAGGAGTTTTCTGGTTAAGTTTCTCTAATCGTTTTTTGAGGACTTCAGTGGGAAGTTCGTCGTAGGTTACATCGGTGGGGGTAGTAGCAATATCTTCACTCATTTGCTCGAATAAATCGGAATTAGAGAGTTCTTTTAGCCATTTTTCATCGTATTTTCTTGCCTTAGGGTTGTCGTTTAGTTTGCGAAGAGCTTCGCGTTTGTTGTTAGCAATAGTTTGATTGATGGTATCTTTGGAGAACGAGCTCTGTGCTTCAACGGATAAACTACCGATTAAAAAACAAAAAAGAGTTCCCAATGTATATTTTTTAAGTGTCATATTATTGTTGAGTGTTTTTTAACTTAGATTTAGCAAGGGGACAAAGTTATTAAAAATATTGAAATGCAACAAATATATAGTTATTTTTTTCAAAATCCTCACTGAATTGATACCAAAAGTGTGCCAAGATTTGTTTGTTTTGTGTAGAGGTGTTTTTTGGATAGGAGGTAGCTTATACAAAACTTATGTTAATTGGCATTAGTGATTTTATATTTGATATCAAAAGAAGAAAAGCGTACTACTTTGTTATAAAAAGTTTGTCAGTTTAAAAAAAAGTATTACCTTTGCCCGCAGAAATCCTCAGAGAGACTATTTGAGGATTTTTTATTTTTATATAAACATAACAACATTAAAAGGATATTATGAAGAAAGTATCATATTACACTGCTGAAGGGCTGAAAAAGCTTCGTGATGAGCTCAATCAGCTGAAAGATGTGGAGCGCCCTCGTGCTTCTCAAGCTATTGCTGAGGCACGTGACAAAGGAGACCTTTCAGAAAACGCTGAGTACGACGCTGCTAAAGAAGCGCAAGGTTTATTGGAAATGAAGATTGCCAAACTCGAAGAATTGGTAGCTAATGCCCGCATTATCGATGAATCACAACTTGATGTGAGCAAAGTGCTTGTGCTCTCTACCGTAAAGTTGAAAAATCTGGCTAACAAGATGCAGATTACTTATACCCTTGTAGCAGAAAGTGAAGCCGACCTAAAAGCAGGGAAAATATCGGTGAGTTCGCCTATTGGCAAAGGGCTCTTGGGCAAATCAGTAGGTGAAATAGCTGAGATTAAGGTACCTAATGGCACTCTTAAATTGGAGATTTTAGAAATAAGTAGATAAACAATTGAGAATTAACAATTAAAATTATGAGTATTTTTACAAAAATTATCAATGGGGAAATTCCTTGCTACAAAGTAGCGGAAGACGATGAGTTTATCGCTTTTTTCGATATCAACCCTAATGCCAAAGGGCATACCCTTTGTGTGCCTAAACAAGAAATCAGCTATATTTTTGATATGGATGACGACCATTATCTGCGCTTGATGGCTTTCTCAAAACGTGTAGCCAAAGCTCTTGAAAAGGTAGTACCTTGCGAGCGTATAGGCGTAGCAGTTGTAGGTCTTGAAGTGCCTCACGTACACGTGCACCTCATTCCTATCAGCGAGATGAAGGAAATGACCTTCCAACACAAAGTAAAACTTACCGATGAAGAGTTTAAAGCGCTTGCGCAGAAAGTAAGAGAAGCGTTTTAGCCTTAAAGAAGACAATACAAAAAAGGCTATCAACAACTTATTGTAATTGTTGATAGCCTTTTTTGTTGTAACACGACAAGCAATTAAGACAATAATCCGTCTAATGCATCGGTGTAAGTCTTTTTAGGAGCTACTCCCACTTGGCGACCTACTACCTCTCCATTTTGAAATACCAATACGGTAGGGATATTGCGAATGCCATATTTAGCAGCAAATTCTTGGTTGTTATCCACATCTACTTTGCCTACTACTACTCTACCTTCGTATTCTTTAGATATTTCTTCTATAACGGGAGCGAGCATACGGCAAGGACCGCACCACACTGCCCAAAAGTCTACTAATACAGGCTGGGTACTTTTAAGCACCAAGTCTTCAAAATTTCCATCTGTTATTTCTAATGCCATACTAATATGTTTTTATATTGTAATTAAATTTGAGGCAAAGATACAAACTTTATTAAAAATACAAAACCTCACGGTAATAGTTTTTTGTTATACTACTATAACGTTTGTTATCTGCGCACTGATTGTAGGAACTCTGATAGTTTCTTTTTACCAGATGGGAAAGTGAATTTGGCTTGCAACTGGTAATAGTTTTGAGGGTCGACTACATTAGGATAGGCTTCTTGTGCGATGATGAGTTTATTGTCGTCAAAAGAAAGTTCTTCCATCAGTTCACCTATTTGCTCAGTGGTAAACGATACGATATTCTTTTGGGCACGGAAGAAAGCCAGCTTGTCTTTATCGAAAGTTTCGTCCTTGTACATCTTAAAGAAGTTATTAAAATCACCTTGACGCATCATAGGAGCACCTCCATAGCCTCCACCGTATGAGCGATTCCACACATCATTCCATTGACGACCGTGATAGGAGGGCTGATTGTTGTTCAAGCTAATTTCGTCTAACAAATAGAGTCCTTCGCGTGAAAAGAAGTCCATTATCATACGGGTGTTGTTACGGGGATTGATAGTTACTCGATAAATGAGTGTACGTCCTTGCCAGATACTGAGTGGTTGAGGGTTAGCTGTTACGTCGAAGAAGCGGTACATACCGGTAGTACTGGTGATTTCTTGGTCGCCTATACTCACTGTAAAGCGGTCGCGTTCAGGAATACGGATAAAGACTTCGGCATAACCGCCGTTATAGTCGTATTCCCAATCGATATTTACTGAGATACCACCCCGCCCAATGACAGCGCGCGCTTGTTTGTTTTGACGGTATTCGTTTTGTAACAAACGACCTGCTGAGCCTACTTCTTGTGCCCAGCTTACTGAGGTTAAAACCCCTAAGCATAGTAATAATAACTTTTTCATAAGTGTATAGTATTTTATGAACTATGTGTAGCGAATTTCGTGCCAAAGACGTTTTTTAGGTAAAAGGTAAGAGGTAAAAGGTAAGAGGTAAAAGGTAAGAGGTAAAAGGTAAGAGGTAAAAGGTAAAAGGTAAAAGGTAAAAAAGTGTCTAATTTGTAATTGCTAAAATAGGAATGTTAAGTAAAATTTAACGATAATTTAACAGAAGAAGAGATGTAAATTCGTACTTTTGCGCTGTTTAATTAATAAAACAATATAGCAAATGAAAAAACTTTTTAAAATGGCTTTAGTAGCCGTAGCAATTTTTGTAACATCGTGTGGAAAATCGGACGATAAAACAAATAATCAAACAAACAATAGCTTAGTAGGAAGTTGGATTATTGAAAGTGAAACAGAAAATGGTGTTGAGAAAGTTCTTGATGAATGTGAGAAGAAAAATACTTACACTTTCACTGCTGACAACAAATATTCTTTAGTTTCTTATGACATCAATCCTACAAACAATCAATGTAAAGAAAGTCAGGAGGAGGGTACTTACACTATTACTGGAAAACAGATTGTTTTAACTGAAAAAGGAGATAGAATAGGAGAAGCTGATGAAGCTACTTTTTCTATAACCAACAACAAACTTACTCTTACTTTTGAAGATTTCAACAAAAGTAGTAGTGTTACAGAAACTACTGTTTATATCTATAAAAGAAAGTAAAATTTCTTTATAAACTAAAAAAGCGCAATACCTCAAGGGGTGTTGCGCTTTTTAATTGGTAATAATGTAAGGGCTAATTGCCATTAGCCCCTACACGTACTAAACAATTAGCCCCTACACGTACTGAAAAGAACTTATTATTAGGGTAATTAGCTTTGCCGGAGGTCGTAGCACGACGGGCGAGTCGTAGCACGACAGGCAAGTTGTAGCACGACAAGCAATTTAAAACTTTGGTAAAGTTTGCTACGAACTTCCTTCCTTGAGAAAATGCAAAAATCACGGATTTACTTTTTTGGATAATATTAAATTATTAACTTTGCCACAAAATTAGGGACAGAATGAATTTATTAATTTATATTATTGCTTATCCTATTGTTTGGGGGATTTCGCGATTGCCTTTTTGGCTTCTTTACAGAGTATCGGATTTCTTTTATTTTATACTTTATACTCTATTGAAATACAGGGTGAAAGTGGTACGCAAGAATCTCCATACGGCTTTTCCTTTTAAAACAGAAGCGGAACTTAGAACGATAGAACGCAAATTTTATCATCACTTTTGTGATACTTTATTAGAAATGGTGAAATCATACGGAATGAGTGAAAAAGAGATGAAGAAGCGTATGGTGTATCCTAATCTTGAAGTGCTCAAAAAGTATGAAGAAGAGGAGCGTAATATCCTCATTATGTGCAGTCATTATGCGAGTTATGAGTGGTTGTTGTCTTTGGCTTATTACCTAAAACATCAATCGTATGCGCTTTATACTCCGCTGAGCAATAAGTATTTTGACAGATTGTTACAAAAAATACGAATGAAACACCACAGTTACCTTTTGCCTCGCTATACGGCGCATAGAGAAATGAAAAAACACAAAGATGCGCACGAGGTATATTGCTATGGTTTTGCTTCTGACCAGATTCCTAATAATAAGAAGAACTATCGGCGTCCGTTTTTAGGGCTTAATGTGCCTGTATTTACAGGGGCGGAACGCTTGGGAAAGGCACTTAATACGGTGATTGTATTTGCTAAAATAGAAAAAGTAAAGCGCGGTTATTACCAAACGACCTTTGAAGTATTGGCGGAAAATCCTACTGAATACGTGGATTTTCAGATAACAGATATGTTTTTTGAACGTATCAATAGGCAGATTTACGACAAACCAGAGTTTTACCTGTGGACGCACAATAGGTTTAAGAGAATGCAATAAGAGTTCGAAAATTAGCAAATGAGGAAATTAGCAAATGAGGAAATGAGGTGCGAGCCGCACGGGCAGTGTGAGCCACACGGGCAGAATTTTTGGCAAAGTGTATACCCCTAAAAGTGACATATATGAGTTATCGGAAGGAAACGGAGAAGAACGGAAGGGAGTTGAGAGGAGTTTTGGTGAGAAAAGGCTATTAGGAGGGTGGTCTTAGCTTATAGAGAGCTTATAGGAAGCTTATACGAATCTTGGACGATTGGTATAGAAAGGGTGTGTAAGTTGTTGATTCATACTATGATACAACAGCATTAAAAATGTTAAAAAAGGGGTTTCGAGGCGAAAGAAAGAGGAAGAGGCAATAGGCCTTAGTCCATAGGCACTAGGGGGAAGTATGAAGGAAAAGAGGAGTGTGGTGACGGGGAAAGTGAAGGTAAAATGAAGGTAAAGAGGGGATATATGACGGTTATCATAACTCATTATAGACCAGATGTTATTAATTTTTAATCCTTGACTCATATTATAAAATAATATCTAATTAAATGAAAATTGTAATTATTAAGATGAAAAAGATATTATACTTTGTGTTTTTGTGTTTGATGATGGCTTGTAACAAGCAGGCAAACACTCCAAAAGAAGAAACTAAACAGGACACTACTTCGGCAGTGCCCGAAACCTCTTACACTGAGTATGTAAACCCACTGATGGGTACGGACTCGAAGTTTAGTTTATCGAATGGGAATACTTACCCTGCTATTGCGGTGCCTTGGGGTATGCACTTCTGGACACCTCAAACGGGCAAAATGGGCGACGGCTGGGCATATCAATATCACGCTGATAAGCTCGTAGGCTTTAAGCAAACCCACCAACCGAGTCCGTGGATTAATGACTATGGGGCTTTTGCACTGATGCCGGTAGTGGGTGACTTGAAAATTAAAGAAGAAGAACGCGCTTCGTGGTTCTCTCATAAGGCAGAAACGACTCAGCCTCACTACTACAAGGTGTATTTAGCCGATTATGATACATCGGTGGAGATTACGCCTACTAGTAGAGCAGCACAGTTCCGCATTACCTTCCCTGAGAGCGATAAGGCTTATTTGGTTTTAGATGCTTATTTTAAAGGCTCGATGGTGCAAGTGTTGCCCAAAGAACGCAAAATTATAGGCTATGCCCGCAACAACAGTGGGGGAGTACCTGAGAATTTTCACAATTACTTTGTGCTTACTTTCGACAAGGATTTTGAGAGCGTACAGACGTGGAGCAACGGCTTTAAGCTGACAAAAAATGCTGAAAGCAAGGGCGAACACACAGGGGCAGTGATAGGTTTCCGCACGAAAAAAGGTGAACAGGTAACCGTAAGAGTAGCTTCGTCGTTTATTTCGCCTGAGCAAGCCCTATTGAACTTGCAAACGGAACTGGGTAATGACACTTTTGAACAGACGAAACAAAAAGCACTTACCCTTTGGGAGAGTGAACTAGGCAAAATACAAGTGGAAGATGAGAATATAGACCATTTGCGCACTTTCTACTCCTGTTTGTACCGCACACTGCTCTTCCCACGCACTTTCTACGAATACAACAAAGATGGTGAAATGGTGCATTACAGTCCGTATAACGGCAAGGTGGAAAAGGGGTATATGTTCACTGACAACGGTTTTTGGGACACTTTCCGGGCAGTATTTCCGCTTTTCAACCTGTTGTATCCTGAGATGAATCAACAGATGATGAAGGGATTGGTGAATGCTTATAAAGAATCGGGCTGGTTACCCGAATGGGCAAGTCCGGGTCATAGGGATTGTATGATAGGATCGAACTCGGCTTCTATCATTGCCGATGCTTACCTGAAAGGGAATATAGACGAGGCTGATGCTGAAATTCTTTTAGAAGCGATGCTGAAGAACGCTACCCAAAACGATGGCAGACCGGTGAAATCGGTAGGACGTGAGGGGGTGAATTACTACAATAGTTTGGGTTATGTACCTTATGATGTGAAGATTAACGAGAATGTAGCCCGCACATTGGAGTACGCTTACGCCGATTATTGCATTGCTCGTATGGCAGAAAAGATGGGTAAGGCGCAGGTTGCTAAACAGTATTACGAACAATCGAAACGATACAAGAATGTGTTTGACCCCGAAACTAAGTGGATGCGAGGCAAGAATAAGGACGGCAAGTTCCAGTCGCCATTTAATCCGCTGAAATGGGGCGATGCGTTTACCGAAGGGAACAGTTTGCACTACACGTGGTCGGTATTTCAGGATATTGAAGGACTTATACAGCTAATGGGAGGCAAAGAGGCTTTTGAAAAGAAGATAGATGAAGTGTTTGAGATGCCACCGCTGTTTGACGATTCGTACTACGGCTTTACCATACACGAAATACGCGAGATGCAACTCATAAATATGGGCAACTACGCACACGGCAATCAGCCCATACAGCACCTTATCTACTTGTATAATTACGCTGGTAAACCTCAAAAAGCACAAGCTAAACTACGGGAAGTGATGGAGAAACTCTATACTCCTACACCCGACGGTTATTGCGGTGATGAGGATAACGGACAGACCTCGGCTTGGTATGTATTTTCAGCCTTAGGCTTTTACCCTGTTACCCCTGCCAGTGATAACTACATACTCGGTAACCCACTGTTTAAAACGGTGAGCTTACAACTGCCTGAGGGCAAGAAGTTTTTAATAAAGAGTGTGGCTTGCAATTCGGATAACAACTTAGTAGAGTACGTACAACTGAACGGCAAGAAAATAGAAGGTTTTGAAGTGCCGTTTGGCGCATTTAGAGAGAATGGGACTTTGACGTTTTTCAGGTAATGAGCAAGTGTGAAAATTAGTAGATTAGTGATTTTGGTACGCTCTTTGATTTACAGACAGTAGTTTCATCAAAACCATTGTTTAGTAATGAGAATCAAGCATTTTTTATCAGCAACAGCTTTACTACTTCCCTTACTGCTAACTGCACAGAAATCGGTAGTGCCAGAGGTGAAGGTAGTGAATGAGCGCAATGCCAACCCGATGGTATTGCAAGACCTTTCGGTAGATATATTAGTGGTAGGACAAACGGCTGTTACTACTATGGAAATGACCTTCTACAACCCCAACACCCGCGTAATGGAAGGTGAATTTCAATTCCCGCTTGCCGACGGACAGCAGGTGTCGCGTTTTGCCTTAGATATCAATGGCAAACTGCGTGAAGGTGTGGTGGTAGACAAAGCCTTAGGGCGCAAAGCCTTTGAGGACATAGTGCGCAGGGGTGTAGACCCAGGCTTATTAGAAAAAACTGAGGGCAACAACTTTAAAGCACGTGTATACCCTATGCCTGCCAAAGGTACTCGTCGTGTGCTCATTGCCTTTGAACAAGAACTACACGAACGAGGCGGACAAGATTACTACTTCTTGCCTATCACGGCTAACGTAACCCTTAAAAACTTCAAGGTGCGTACTGAGGTAGTATCACGCTTTGTAAAGGCAGATATTCAGAACAGTTTGCAATTAGACTTCAAACAAGCGCGCAATAGCTATATCAGTGAGGTGAGCAAGCAAAAATTCACGCTCAACCAGAACATTGCGCTTACTTTCCCGAAAATTGAGAAACCACAAACCATTAGCGCTACCCAAGGCAGTAAAAGCTATTTTTATGGCAATATAGCTTTGAGCGATACCAAAACTAAAAGCAGACCCACTCCTAAGGAAATAGGACTCTTATGGGACGCATCGCACTCAGCAATCCAACGCGACAGAGCAAAAGAATTTGCTTTCTTAGATGCTTATTTTAAGGAACTCAAAGACACTAAGGTAGTACTCAGTACTTTTAATATTCGTTCTGCTAAACCGCTTACTTTTGAGGTGAAAAACGGCAATTGGCAAGCACTGAAATCGCATTTAGAAAGTTTGCAATACGATGGAGCTACCGATGGTAATGCTATTGATTTCAACCTCAAAACAGATGAAATATTACTTTTTAGCGACGGTATTTTTAACTTTGGCAGTAAAGAATTTTCTGTAAACGAAGTGGTAAAACAAGCTAAAATACCGGTGAGTGTGGTGAATGCTTCGGCGGTTGCCAATACTCCAAAAATGCAATACCTCGCTAATGCTACGGGTGGTAGCTTTATAGATTTGACCACCCTCACTACCGAGCAAGCAATAAAAGTAGCACGCACTGTACCTTTCCAACTGCTAGATATAGAAGTGAAAAATGGTAAAGTAACCAAAATCTTCCCACAGAAAGGAGCTACTATTAGCAAAGGTAATTTCGCCCTTGCAGGTGAATTGCAAAGTGAGGAAGCAACCTTAGTACTTAGTTTTGGTTATCCTAAAAAGGTAATGGTACAAAAAGAACTAAAATTTGTAGCAAACCCCGATGCTTCTGAAAGTGAGTTCAATCTTTTGCGCCGTATATGGGCAGAGAAGCAAATTGCACAACTGCAACGAGAAGGTGTTGAACAAAAACAAATAGATGCGGTAGGGCGTGAGTACGGCATTGTAACCGAAGGCAATTCGCTGATAGTATTAGAAACCGTAGAAGATTATGTACGTTACCGCATTATGCCACCTACCGAATTACAGCAGGAATACTCCAAACGCTTAGCAAATGAGCAAAAGCAAAAAGAGGATACTGCTAAGCGTATTTTGGATAGAGTCGTAGAGCAATCGGCTGAACAATCTAAATGGTGGAATACCCAATATCCTCTCAAAGGTAGCAAACCTAAAAATAAAATGGTAATTATGGAAGAAGCGGCATATAGTGAGGATAGTGATGCTATTGCCGAAGTCGCTGCAATAGCGACACCCTCTCAGATAATGGAACGCAGTGCAAGTAAAGATGTTAGCAGTAATGCGATGGCAAAAAGAGCCACCGCTCCACGTAGCACACCAGCACCTGTCTCTGTTCCTACTTCTAAAATAGAGTTCAACGCCTATAACCCCGATACCCCTTATTTAAAGGTAATGGAGTATACTGAGGAAGCAAAAGCGGTAGAAACCTATTACAAACTCAAAAAAGAATACGGTAACACACCTTCCTTTTATGTAGATGTAGCCGACTATTTCTTTAAGAAAGGTAATCGTGAGCAAGCTATCTTGGTAGTTTCCAATTTGGCAGAGCTCGGTTTAGACGACCCTCAGTTGTTGCGTATGTTAGGCTACAAGCTCAGCAACTACAATGCTAAGAAAGAAGCGGTATGGGTATTCCGTAAGGTGGTAACTCTGCGTGAGGAAGAACCACAGTCTTTTCGTGATTTGGGCTTAGCACTTGCCGACGATGGTGCCTATAATGAAGCTGTGAAAAACCTTTATAAAGTAGTTACAAGTGAGTGGAGCAGTCGTTTTGGCGATGTACAAATCGTAACGATGAACGATATCAATAGCCTTGTCGCACGCCACAAGGGTATAGACGTGAGTTATATCGACAAGCGTTTGCTCAAAAAAGAACCCGTAGATGTGCGAGTAGTGCTCAGTTGGGATACTGATAGCTGCGATATGGACTTATGGGTAACCGACCCCAAAGACGAGAAGTGTTACTACCAAAACACTCTTACTTACCTTGGAGGTAAAATCTCACGTGATGTTACTCAAGGCTACGGACCTGAAGAATTTATGCTCAAGAAAGCTGAAAAAGGCAAGTACAAAGTGCAAGTGGATTACTTTGGTACTCGCTCACAAAAGCAACTGATGCCTGTGAACTTGCGTATTACTTTCTATACTCACTATGGTACGCCTCAGCAAAAACAGCAAGAGACCACTGTACGCCTCAGTAATGCCAAGGAGGTGATTGAAGTAGGAAGTTTTGAATTTTAATAGTTAATGCTTAATAATTAAAGATAAAAGGCTGTTCAGTAAATGCTGAACAGCCTTTTCCATTATGAAGTTGTAAAATTAAATTAATAATTAAAGGTCTACGGGGTAAGATTGGTGACCGAAACGAAGCCCAAAGAAGAAGTTAAACTCTTTAGCTGAGCGGGTAAGCACATTGCCTAAAATAGTGCTTGACCCTAATACTAATGGACCTAAGCGCAAGGCAATTCCCACATTAGCTTTTGATACTTGGTTGTATGAAATAGGCAAATAAGCTCCAAAACTATTAGTATCGTAGTGAGGAGTGAGTGAAAGCTCATTGGCATAAGTAGCGTTGTAAAGCTCTTTGTCCTTTGTAGAAGCTATATTCACTTGTCCTGATAAGTTCAAGTAGAATGCATCAACTACGCGATAATCGGCGCTGAGGTTAAAAGTAGAAGGTAGTGATGACCTCAATTTAGAGCCTGTAGCCTTTGTTCCATCAAAGTGATTCTTCAAATTTTCTTCTGATAGGTCGTCTAGACTTAAAGTCGTACTTTGTGTTGCAGGCATTTTGTAGCGGTAAGAGTTCTTATTGGCAGTGTATTGTAAACGCCCGAGATCCATTAGCGAAATCCCTACACGCAAATCGTGAGGATTATTGTGGCAACGAGGGCAACCGTCCTTGCGAAACTCATATGTAGCTCCCAAATCGAAAGCCAAAGTAGTAGCTTCTGAACTAAAATACAACTTGTTTACCTTTACATTGTCGAAATCAACCAAGTCCATTCCACCGTTAAGCACTTCCAAAGTACCGTTAGCCGATTGGATATTCAAGTTTACTTTGTCCTTATCAGTGTCAGGCGTTAGTGTAGCCGAACCTTCAAAGTCTTTAAAACCTACGTAAACATTACCAGAGCCTTGTACCAATTTAGCACTTGCTCCTACTTTCACCGTGTTAGTACCGTCAAAATACACTTCACCTGACCACGAGAAACCTACTTCCGAAAAAGCATTTACCACTATCTCTTGGTCGTTAAGGTTCACTTGGTAAGGGGTTTTGAGTTCCAATTTATCTAAATTACTAACAAATGATTGTAACATTTTTGCATCTACGTTACGTACATTGCCCAGAAGGCGCACGCGAGAGAAAATCCCTACTGTATGCTGGTCGTTTATCTTCACAAAAGCCGAGGGTCCTAACACATCAACGTTTATCTTCGCTTTGATATTGTTATAACCAAAAATAGCATTCTGAGTATCAACGCGTGTGTACTCGTTAAAGCTATCAGTGATATTAGGCGTGAGTTTAATAGCGTTGTTGCCAAAACCAAAGTTCACTGTAGCAATATTAGCGTCCCAAGAACGCTTACTACTAATCATATTCGCAGGATTAGAAGTTACAGGAAAAATACCCGAATAATTGCTTTCTCGAAGCCCTACATACGATTGCTGAGCTTCCACTGCCATTGTTGTTAGAAACAATGCTGATAAAATTACTTTTTTCATTCTATAAAAAACACTTGTTTAAATTGCGCGGCAAAAGTACAATATTTTATCAAATAACAAATAAAGAAGGTCAAAATTATTTGTAGAATTAATTTATAATCGTTATCTTTGCGCTTTCTATCCTGCCATTTACCGCTGAGCTACCTCTTTAAAAACCATATACAGTCTTGTCTGCTTTGCATAGTTCACTACCTGAGTTTCGTTTTAGTTTCGTTTCACCTATGCTTTTAGTAGAGCATACATTCGTCTTTTCTATACCAATCTTCCAAGATTCGTATAAGCTTCCTATAAGCTTCCTATATCTAAGTGCTGATTATCAAAGGTGTTCGTTACTTAAACATAACCTATTAACGGAAGTTTACGAAAGTTATAATACATAAATCGTAATCTTTATTTTGTAGAAGATTTTAAAATTGTTATTTCTTATGAAAAAGATAATTCTCGTAGGATTGAGCCTTCTTGCGCTCTCCTGTCGCACCACACAAAAAGTAGCGCAATCTTCCTCTTCTGAAGAAGAAATGCTTAAAAATATTACGCATAATCTTATTATTAGCTATCAAAATCAAAAAACATTGGCTCATTTGAAAAAAGAAGTACAAAAATATGGTGCAGAGATGCTTTATGAATACAAAATTATCAAAGGAATAGCTATCAAAGTACCCCAAGATAAAGATATTCGTCAGGCAAAAGCCTATTTTTCTAATCTTAAAGGCGTAACAAATGTGGAATACGACCAGATAAACCATATTGACCATTAATCACTAACTATCAATCATTAAAAGCTAACTTTAACAAAAGATTAACGCCTCACGGCACTTGTCTATAAATTTTTTTAGTGTACTTTTGCACTGTAAAAGCAGACCTCACAACGCCACAAAAACAAGGAAGTGTTTTTTGCAAACGCTTCCTTTTTAGTGTATTATTTTTAATAAAATTATCTCTGAGACCTATCCGAATTATCCGACCTGTTTGATAACTAAAACCTCTAATATCTAAAATAACAAACATTATGAATAAAATCTTTTTAGTAGCAACCGCTATCGCAATGGTAGCTTGTAATAATAGAAACCAACAGCAACAGCGACCACAAGGTGCTGTGCCTTACCCTGTAATTATCGTAGGCGAACAAAATACCGTGTCTAACCTTTCTTACCCCGTGAATATCGAAGGGGTGGTGAACAGCGCCGTACAAGCCAAAATATCAGGCTATATTACCAAAGTATTGGTAGACGAAGGTCAGGTGGTTACCCAAGGGCAACCGCTCTTCAAGTTAGAAACTCAAACCCTTAACCAGTCAGCTGCTTCAGCCAAAGCTGCCGTAGAGGTTGCTAAGGTAGAGGTAGATAAACTCGTGCCTTTGGTACAGAAAAATATTGTGAGCCCTATCCAGCTCGCCACAGCCAAAGCCAACTTACAACGTGCCCAAGCTACTTATAACGAGGTAGCCAGCAACATTGGTTTTGCCGTAGTAAAAGCACCTGTAAACGGCGTGGTAGGTGCGATTAACTACCGCGAAGGTGCTTTGGTAACTGCCAATAACACTGTGCTCACTACCGTATCCGACGTGAAAGAGGTATATGCCTATTTTTCAATGAACGAAAAAGAATACCTCGACTTCTTAGACAATACCCAAGGCAAAACCACTGCCGAGAAACTCAAAAACTTACCTGAGGCTTCTTTGGTGTTAGCTAACGGACAAGAATATGCCGAGAAAGGCAAAATACAAGCCGTAACCGGACAAATAGACCCTACTACCGGTAGCATACAATTTCGTGCTACCTTCCCTAACCCTAACAAGTTGCTTACCAATGGCAACAGTGGGACTATCAAGATACCACAACATTTTAGTAACTCACTTGTAATCCCCGAAGTTGCTACCTTTGAGCAACAAGGAAAGGTATTTGTGTACAAAGTAGAGAACGACACCCTCAAACAAGCTATCATCACCCTTAAAAGCCGCGCCGATAACTATGCTGTGGTAGAAAGCGGACTTAAAAACGGTGATGTCATTCTCGCGCAAGGACTTAACAAAGTGCGTACGGGTACTGTTATCAAACCTCAACCTATCTCAATGGATAGCCTTGTCAAGAAAATACAACCAATATTTTAGTGAAGACTGAAAAGTTGCCTTTGCATCGTAAACCTTGCTAAAATTTTAGTGCTTGCCGTGCTACGACCTTTGGCAAAGTCTATGTTAAATATTAATTGTTAATTGAACATTACTGTATGAACAGAATCATTTATAAATCACTGGCTATAGTAACCATAGCCCTCACTCTTTCCGCTTGTGCAGGACGCAAAACCTATGAGCGTCCACAAGCCATAGACGAAAAACTCTTCCGTACTGAAAGTCCCGCTACCGATGCCCAAAGCGATGCTACCCTTTCGTGGCGCAACATCTTCACCGACCCGCTCTTGCAACAACACATCAGCAAGGCACTTTCCAATAACCTCGATGTGCGTGTAGCGATGCAAAATGTAGTTTCAGCACAAGCCTACCTCAAACAAAGTAAGGCAGCTTTTATTCCTACCCTCTCGGTAGGAGCTAACTATACTCGTAGTACCTCCTCATTAAATGCCGGAGGTGGAGCTCCCGACCGTACTTACAACAATCTATTCGATATCGCAGGTAACGCTTCGTGGGAAGCCGACATATGGGGCAAGCTATCCGCTCAAAAACGCGCTTCTTATGCCTCTTATTTAGCAACTTTGGAAGCCCAAAAAGCAGTACAATCCGAGGTAGTCGCTACTTTGGCAACGGCTTATTACCAACTACTGATGCTCGACGAACAGAAAAAAGTACTCGAACAAACTATTGAGTTTCGCACCAAAAGTTTAGAAACTACCAAACAACTCAAAAAAGCAGGTTCTACTACTGAAGTAGCAACCAAACAAATCGAAGCACTCGTGTATAACGCACAGGCGCAACTCATTACTATCAACAATAGCGTTTGGGCATTGGAGAACACCATCTGTGTACTCTTGGGTGAAGAGCCTCATACGATAGAGCGAAGCACGCTTGCTGAGCAACAATTCCCCACTCAGTTTCATCAAGGGTATGCGGTAAGTCTGCTCGAAAATCGTCCTGATGTGGCACGTGCCGAACTAAACTTGCGCAACGCCTTTGAACTTACGAATGTAGCGCGTTCCAATTTCTATCCTACGCTTACTCTTTCCGCTCGTGGAGGTATCAGCAGTACCGAACTCGATACTTGGTTTTCTGCCAAATCAATGTTTGCTAATTTTATAGCAGGATTGGCACAACCTATTCTCAATCGCCGACAAATACGCACCCAATACGAAGTGCAGAAAGCTACTCAAGAAACCGCTTTGCTGAATTTCAAAAAAGCAATTCTTTCAGCGGGCAAGGAAGTATCCGATGCAATGCGTCAATTCAGTTCGCAAGGCGAATTCATTCAACTCAAAACCCAAGAAATGAAAGCCTATCAAGAAGCTACCGATTATTCCAAACAATTGTTCGATAGCGGTATGGTGAATTATTTAGAGGTCATCACTGCCGAAGTAAACCGCCTCAATGCCGAGCTTAGTGTAGCCAACGCACAGTTTACCCGTATGCAGTATGGCATTACCTTGTATAAAGCCCTTGGTGGCGGTTGGAGGTAGGAAAAAGAGCATAGGTTTTGCATACTTTGTTAAAGTTAAAAAAGCGATTTATAAGTTGCCATTGCTCTAAAAATCTGAACCGTCAGAAAGCTTAGAAAACCCTTGCTATCTCATTTCTTATAGCTTGTGCCTAATATAACTATAACTTAGTTATACAATGAACATAGAAATTATCAAAAACAGAAAAGGAGCTCAAAAGGCTGTTGATATCCCTTCCGAAGTGCTTTCACTATTAAATGCAGGGAGTATAGAAACGGTAAACCTTACCGAATGGTTGGCTGTAGACCATTCTCAGCTAGTAAAATCTGTTTTTCCTGCTTTGGGAATTGATAAAAATATCATTGAAGAGTTGGTTTGCCAAATCAATCAGCAAAAGAAACCTTCTACAATGAATACTATTAAGCTCATAGGAGCATTGCTATACAAAAAATATGCAAATACTAACTTATATGAACCTTTGTTTGAGCAACTCAGCACTCATTTATCCGATTCTGTGCGCTGTTATGCTTGTTATTTGGTAGCATTGCATACTGATACCCCTTTGGAAGACAAGTTACACAAATTAAAACCCTTGGTAGCCGATAGTCATTTTGGCGTTCGTGAGGTGATTTGGATGGCGTTACGTCCCGAAATGAGCGAGCATTTAGACTTTTCAATTGCTTTTCTTTCTCATTGGGCAGAGAGTGAGAATGAAAATATACGAAGGTTTAGTACAGAAGCCTTGCGTCCGCGGGGTGTTTGGTGTGCTCATATAGAGGCTTTGAAAGAAAAGCCAGAATTATATTTGCCTATATTAGATAAATTGAAGTCTGATAAGGCAAAGTACGTGCAAGATAGTGTAGGGAACTGGCTGAACGATACCAGCAAAACCCGCCCTGATTTCGTAACAGCACTATGTGAGCGTTGGGAAAGTGAAAGTCCTACCAAAGAAACTAAATATATTGTAAAAAAGGCACTGAGAAGTATTCTCTAATAAGATTAGGAAAATGAAAACACTCATTATAGTAACACACCCTCATATAGAGGAATTGTTACCCTCTCTCTGGTGGCGAGCTTGCAGCTTGTGCCTCCCTTATCCTATTTGTCCAATAACAGCAATTATTATCATAAATGAAAAGATTATTTTTAACCTCATCATTCAGTTCAGTAGCAAAATTATTTGAAGATTTTGCAGGTGAACCCGTAAAAGGAAAGAAACTAGCATTTATTCCAACAGCAAGTTTGGTAGAAGAAGTGCGTTTTTATGTCGATGACGATAGAAAAGCCTTTGAAAAATTAGGTCTTATCATAGAAGAATTAGAAGTTTCTACCGCTACTACCGAAGAAATAGCTACAACATTAGAGCGAAATGATTATATTTTTATCTCTGGAGGAAATACTTTCTACCTAATGCAGGAACTAAAAAAGAAAGGAGCCGACAAACTACTTATTGAACAAATTAATAATGGAAAGTTGTACATAGGTACTTCAGCAGGTTCTGTCATTGCCTCTCCTACTGTTGAATTTGTTAGTGATATGGACGAAAC
>NZ_AJZR01000031.1:0-46287 GCF_000271925.1 Capnocytophaga sp. oral taxon 412 str. F0487
AAATGAAAAGATTATTTTTAACCTCATCATTCAGTTCAGTAGCAAAATTATTTGAAGATTTTGCAGGTGAACCCGTAAAAGGAAAGAAACTAGCATTTATTCCAACAGCAAGTTTGGTAGAAGAAGTGCGTTTTTATGTCGATGACGATAGAAAAGCCTTTGAAAAATTAGGTCTTATCATAGAAGAATTAGAAGTTTCTACCGCTACTACCGAAGAAATAGCTACAACATTAGAGCGAAATGATTATATTTTTATCTCTGGAGGAAATACTTTCTACCTAATGCAGGAACTAAAAAAGAAAGGAGCCGACAAACTACTTATTGAACAAATTAATAATGGAAAGTTGTACATAGGTACTTCAGCAGGTTCTGTCATTGCCTCTCCTACTGTTGAATTTGTTAGTGATATGGACGAGACCAAAAAAGCCCCTGAACTCACTGATTATTCAGGATTACATTTGGTAGATTTTTACTTTTTACCTCATTATTTGAACTTTCCTTTTAAGGAATCTTCTCAAAAAGTAGTAAATGACTATTCACAGAGAATAGATTTGCGACCTATTTCTAACAATCAAGTAATTACGGTTTTAGGTGATGAAATAAAAACGCTTGAAAAACCTAAACGAGCAACTAAGAAATAGTCTTGATGATGCCCAACATCTTATTGCAACAATTAGAAAACGCACTTCCCGCAGGAATGCAAATCCCCGAAGAACTCCGCCAACTCTATCAGTGGATAGAAGATAACGGCTATTATGATAGGATTAGAAGTGGTAACCCCTCATAGTATGGACGACGAAGCAACCGATGACCCTTTTTTAAATTGGTTTTATGAGATGGCAGATGAGTAATAAGAAGTGATTATGCATCTTTATGCTACCTATAATCAAATGAAAAACAGCTATGGGAGATAGAAATACAGAAAAAAAGTTATTTCGAGACAAACTTTTAAAAGGTTTAGACGTTGCTTACAAGCGAATGATAGCCGAAAAGCGGAAGAATAATCAAAAGATTGTGGTGCGCCGTGAGGGTAAAATCGTTACTATTAATCCGTAGAGAAAAGCATTAAATACTAATTACAAACATCAATTATTTTTTTATTATTGCATTCTTATTAAAATATTTTTAGTAATTTTGCCTTACCTTTACAATAATGATTAAGATTAAAATGCTATGGGACTAAAATTCTTAGAAGAAATTAAACAAGGCATCAGAAGCGCCTCATTGAAAAAGGATATTATCTGTTATTACATCAATAACGGAGATGATACACTTGCCGACCTTGGCAAGGAACTGAACTTCAGTGTGCCTACCGTTACTAAAATGGTGGGCGAACTGATAGAAGATGGTATAGTGATGGACTTTGGGAAGATGGAAACCCCAGGAGGTAGACGTCCTAATATCTATGGATTGAACCAAAGTTCGGGATATTTTATAGGTGTAGATATCTCTCAAAAACGCGTTCATATAGGGCTTATCAACTTTAAGGGAGATTTGATAGATGAACAGATGGATATCTCTTTTGAGGAAGCGCATCCTCACGAGCGTTTTGAACGTTTATGTGAAATAATTGAAGATTTTATGAGCCATACAGTGGTTCCTAGGGACAAAATACTGAGTATTGGCATTAATATTTCAGGGCGTGTGAACCCTCAAACGGGGCATAGTTATAGTTTCTTTTATTTCGATGAACGTCCGCTTACTGAAATGTTTGAAGAAAAATTAGGTATAGATGTCTCTATTGATAACGATTCGCGTGCGATGGCTTATGGTGAATATATTAAAGGGCGCGTACAGGCTGAAAAAAACATCATCTACGTGAATGTAGGTTGGGGATTAGGCTTAGGAATCATCGTTAATGGGCAGCTATATTATGGGAAATCGGGCTTTTCAGGTGAGTTTGGGCATATTACGGCCTTTGAAAACGAGATATTATGCCACTGTGGTAAGAAAGGTTGCTTAGAAACAGAAGCTTCGGGCTCTGCTCTTTATCGTAAATTCTTGGAAAAACTTCATAACGGTCAATCGTCTTTACTTACTCAACAGAAGGAAAATGAAGACGAAATTACACTCAACGATATCATAGATGTAGCTTTGCAGGAAGATATATTGGCTATAGAACTTATTGAAGAGGTGGGAAATACGTTAGGTAAACACGTGGCGGGTCTCATCAACCTATTTAATCCTGAATTGGTGATTATTGGTGGTACTCTTGCCAATGCAGGCGACTATTTGATATTGCCTTTGCGCAGTGCTATCAAGAAGTATTCTTTGAATTTAGTGAATAAAGACTCTTCGATAAAAGTATCAAAATTAGGTGATAAGGCGGGTCTATTAGGTGCAAGTCTCCTCGCCCGTAGTAAATTTATAGGATTGATATGAGAGAGCAACAACTTCAGGCTTTTGGGAGACTTCTCGATATAATGGACGACCTGCGTGCGAAATGTCCGTGGGATAAGAAACAAACAATACAATCGTTGCGCTATCTCACTATTGAGGAAACTTATGAATTGGGCGATGCTATCCTCAGTGGCAATCTGCAAGAAGTGAAGAAAGAACTCGGTGATTTGTTACTTCATATCGTTTTCTATGCCAAAATAGGTAGTGAAACGGGTGATTTTAATATTGCTGATGTGGCAAATGGTGTGTGTGAAAAACTCATTGAACGGCATCCGCATATCTATGGAGATGTGAAAGTAGACAACGAAGACGATGTAAAGCGCAATTGGGAAAAAATAAAACTCAAAGAAGGTAACAAGAGCGTACTGGGAGGTGTGCCTAAAAGTTTGCCTGCATTAGTAAAAGCTACTCGTATACAAGACAAAGTAGCAGGTGTAGGCTTCGATTGGGATAATATAGACGATGTTTTTGCGAAGATAAAAGAGGAAATAGATGAACTACACGCCGAAGTAAAAGCGCAAAAACAGACAAATATTGAGAGTGAGTTTGGCGATGTTCTTTTTAGTCTTATTAACTATGCCCGATTTTTGAAAGTAAATCCTGAAGATGCCTTAGAGCGCACTAATCGTAAGTTTATAACTCGGTTTCAATACTTGGAACAACGAGCCAATGAGAAGGGAAAATCACTCAAAGATATGACCTTACAAGAAATGGAAACTTATTGGCAAGAAGCTAAGAAAATAGTAAAACAATAAAAAACAATGGCAATACAAAAACCAAGCATACCTAAAGGCACTCGTGACTTTTCACCAGCCGATGTGGCTAAACGCAACTTTATTATTAACACTATTAAAAATACTTTTAACGCTTTTGGATTTCAGCCTATCGAAACGCCCAGCTTTGAAAATTACGATACATTGATGGGTAAATATGGCGAAGAAGGTGACCGTCTTATCTTCAAGATACTCAATTCAGGTGATTTTACACAAGGAGTTAAACAAGACGATTGGGAAACTAAGAATACTCAGAAGCTCACTCCCCAAATATCAGAAAAAGCACTCCGTTATGACCTTACAGTTCCTTTTGCACGCTATGTAGTACAACACCAAAATGAACTGACTTTCCCCTTTAAACGTTATCAAATTCAGCCTGTATGGCGCGCCGACCGTCCGCAAAAAGGACGTTTCAGAGAGTTTTACCAATGCGATGCCGATGTGGTAGGTAGTACCAGCTTGTGGCAGGAAGTGGAGTTCGTACAGCTCTACGACACCGTGTTTACAGCGCTCAATCTTAAAGGGGTGACTATTAAGATTAACAACCGCAAAATTCTCAGCGGTTTTGCCGAAGTGATAGGGGAGAGTGATAAACTCATCGACTTTACTGTAGCTCTCGATAAGCTCGATAAGATAGGCGAAGAGGGTGTTATCAAAGAAATGATAGAAAGAGGTATCAGCCACGAAGCTATTAGCAAGTTACAACCTATCTTCGCACTTAAAGGAGCTCTTACTGAAAAGCTCACTGCTCTGAAAGAGATACTAAAAACTTCTGAAACGGGGTTGAAAGGTATTGAAGAGGTGGAGTTTATAGCACAACAAATAGAGCGGCTTACCTTACAAACAGCTATTTTAGACCTCGATGTCACCCTTGCACGTGGACTGAATTATTACACAGGAGCTATTTTTGAGGTTGCTGCTCCAGCGGGAGTACAAATGGGTTCTATTGGTGGAGGTGGACGTTATGACGACCTTACGAGCATCTTTGGATTGAAGGGGATAAGTGGTATAGGTATCTCGTTTGGTTTAGACCGCATAGGATTGGTGATGGAAGAACTGAATCTTTTTCCTGAATCACTGAGCAATAGCATAGAAGTGCTTTGTATAAATTTTGGCAATAACGAAGCTTTACAGAGTATGAAACTATTGAAAGAGTTGCGTAAACTCGGAAAAAGAGCAGAACTCTACCCCGATGCAGCTAAGATTAAAAAGCAAATGGAATATGCTAATAAGCGAAGTATTCCGTTTGTAGTGATGATTGGAGAAAGCGAGCTTACCAAAAATACTTTTGTATTGAAAGATATGCTTAAAGGCACTCAAAAAGAATATAATTTTAATGAGGTAAATGAAGCATTATTTCAATAAAATGAATCATAGAATATATATATAAAGGGACTGATATATCATCAGTCCCTTTTTTAATGTATGCTTTGCTTGATTGTTGCTTAAACAATAACGGATAATAAGAAGATAGATTTATTTCACTATTATCTGAACCGTATCTGAAGCCACTTGTTTAAGTAGCACTTCTTTGTTCATTTCCACTTCTTTAATAGCCTCTTCCGTAGCGTGACGAATGGTATAAAGTGTTACGTTCTCAGTTACCGATACCTTAAAGCGTTCTTCCAACTTTTCTAAAAGTTCAGTTAAGGTATCGAATTTGTTGTCTACACATACTGAAAAACTAATCGCCGAGTTCTGTATCACACTTACTTTCATCTTAGTCTTATGCAAATTCTTGAAGATATAGCTAATACCCTCTTCCATTATAAATGAAAAGTCAAGTGAAGAGAGAGAAAGCAGTATTTGTTCTTTCTTGAGGATAAAGCAAGGTACCTTTGGAGATAATTCAGCTACATTACACACAGCGCTTCCTTCAGCAGTAGGATTCAAAAACGAACGTACATAAAGAGGGATTTCCTTTTGTTGGAGTGGTTGTAGGGTTTTTGGGTGTATTACTGAAGCGCCATAAAAAGCGAGTTCTATAGCTTCCTTATAAGGGATTTTATGCAAGAGCTCTGTATGCTGAAAATATCGAGGGTCGGCATTGAGAACACCAGGAACGTCCTTCCATATCGTTACACTTTCAGCGTTTAAACAATAGGCAAAAATAGCCGCTGTATAGTCTGAACCTTCACGCCCTAAGGTAGTAGTGAAGAAATTTGCATCGCTTCCTAAGAAACCTTGTGTGATGTTCAGTAATGATTTGTTAATATGCGTGCGAATGTTACTTTGTGTTTCTTCCCAGTCGATAGAGGCATCACGGTAATTACTATCTGTTTTTACGAGATTACGGACATCTATCCACGTGTTTTTAATACCATTGTCATTCAGATATTGACTGATAATAGTAGTAGAAATGAGTTCACCAAAGCCAATCACTTGGTCATATACAAAACTGTGTTTCGGCGACTTGTTGCGTTCTAAAAACGAAGTGAGCTCTGCAAATAAGCCATCTACTTTCCAATACACAGGGTGATTTTCATCGGTAAATAGTTCGCGAATGATATGGTAATGAAAGTCTTTTATCAGCTGAACGCTTTCCGAAAGTTTTTCTTGTTCCTTAAAATAGCTATTTACCACTACTTCTAAAGCATTAGTGGTTTTTCCCATTGCTGAAATGACGATGAGCGTATTAGCATAGCCTACCGTTTCTAATATTTTAGCGACATTGCGTACACCTGCAGCATCTTTTACTGAGGCGCCTCCGAATTTAAATATCTGCATTTCTTTTAGATATGAGGTAAAGTCTGCGACAGCAGAGTATGGTAAGAGGTAAGTAATAAACCTAAATACCCAAAATACCGAGATTAACAGTGCAAAGGTAGTGTATTTTAGTGAAAAGAGAAAAGTGAAGATTAAAAAATGTCATTTGGAAGTGATATTGTTATATTCCTAACGTTCTTTTTTATCTCTCGTTTTAGATATTTAATAAAAAATAATGAGTGTTGAGAAGTACTTCTCAACACTCATTTGTATAGTCAAGTATCAAACTATTTTTATTTGTTTCCAGCCTGTTTTTTAGCGTCTGCTTTCATCTTTTCATTAGGAACGATTACTACATTCACACGGCGGTTTTTAGCTCGTCCATCAGCAGTTTCGTTACTTGCTACAGGGTTTCTTTCGCCATACCATTTGGTAGTAAAACGGCTACCTGCTAAACCTTTACTTTTAAAATAGTTAGTAACGGCTTGTGCACGGCGTTGTGAAAGACCTAAGTTGTACTCATCTTTACCTACATTATCAGTGTGGCCAGCTACTATCACATTAGTATCAGGATATTCTTTAAGAATAGCAGATAGTTTATCAAGTGTTTGTCTTGATTTGTTGTTGATGTTATACTTATTAGTATCAAAGTATACACCTCCGTTATTTTCGTCGAAAGTAACCACGATACCATCGTCTACACGTTTAACATCAGCACCTGGGATTTCTTCTTCTATTTTCTTAGCTTGTTTATCCATTTGGTTACCAATAACAGCTCCTGCAGCACCTCCCACTACTGTACCGAGTACAGCACCGAGTTCGCTGTTTTGTCCGTTACCTACGTTGTTCCCTAAAATAGCTCCTAATAAAGCTCCACCAGCAGCACCAATTACAGCTCCGCGTTGTGCTTTGTTAGAGTTGTTGTATGCCTCGCAACCGGTAAGCAATACAGCTGCCGATAAGGCTAAAACTACGATTTTTTTCATCTTCTGTTTGTATTAATCTTTAATTATTTTACAAAATTCATTGAGATAACAAAAGGTTTGCCATCTACTCTCACGGTTTGTTCCCATACCATTGAGTCGTCAGAAATACTTGCCAAGTGCAAACGAATACCTTGTCTAGTTTCTGAAACGTATTTTTCATTAGTAGGTTTCAAGAGAAAATCATAGTATCCTGTTGATTTATCTACTTCTTGTACAATGAAAATGAAGTTTCTTTGTCCTGTTGAACAACCACTCGCGTTGATAGTATAGTGTCCGCGATTGTTATTTGGAACGAATTTCCAAGTACTGCCTTCAAAGCATTCTTTGGAAGTATCGTTTAACAAGGTAACTTCATATTTACCTTTTTCACTATATGTGATGGATTGTAATGTCCATTCACCTTTAATAGCTTTATTAGCTATATTTGTTTCTTTGGGTTTTGCAGTCATTGAGCCTGAAGAACTCTTACAAGCCATTACCAATACTGCCATTACAAGTAAAAGTGCAATTTTTTTCATCTTTAATTGTTTTTGATTACGAGGGCAAAAATAAACTTTTTTTTCTCGCCCACCTAATAATTAACTAAATATTAACATTCTATTACTAAGTTATCATATGCCAAAAATACGTTTTTAGGCAATCTTTTTTGTATCTCATCGTGAAAACCAAAGGTTTGGCTCACGTGTGTGAGATAGGTGCGCTTAGGTTGTACATCTCCTATAATTTCCAAAGCTTCCGCTAAATTGAGGTGTGTAGGGTGCACATCATCTCTTAGGCAATTCAATACTAAAACATCTAAATCTCGTAGTTTTTCTCTTTCGCTCTTGTCTATATATTTGGCATCGGTAATATAACCCAAGTCTTCTATCCGATAGCCTACGATAGGCAAATTGCCGTGTATTATGTGTATAGGTTCAACTGTTTTACCATACAAAGTAAAAGGCGCTTCGTCTATCTCGTGAGGTATTACCGAGGGAGCTCCTTCATATCGGTTTTCAGTGGCAAAGATATAACCAAAACGCACTCTCAGCTCATCGATTACTCTTTTTAGTCCGTAGATAGGCATATCGCCTTGCAAGCGTACAAAAGGGCGTATGTCGTCCATTCCGGCGGTATGATCGGCGTGCTCGTGAGTGAACAGTATAGCCTCCAAATGCTGTACATCGTTGGTGAGCATTTGCTGTCTAAAATCAGGGCTGCAATCTATTGCAATATTGGTGTCTTCCCAACTGATAAGTGCCGAAGTGCGCAACCTCTTATCTTTGGGGTTGGTACTTTTCCCCACAGGGTGGTTGCTTGCTATTACGGGAATCCCTTGTGAAGTACCTGTACCGAGGAAAGTAATCTTCATAATAATGATAAATGATTAATGGTTAATGATTAATTTCACAAGTCATTAATCATTAACCACTAATCTTTAAACAATTAAAATTGTTATTTTTTATGTCTTGGCTCAGAGGATACAGTAAGTTTTTTACGTCCTTTAGCGCGACGGCGTGCTAACACTTTTCTACCATTGGCAGTTGCCATACGTTCTCTGAATCCGTGTTTATTTCTTCTTTTTCTCTTTGAAGGTTGAAATGTTCTTTTCATTGCTTGTTAATCTTTAAAATCTTATTAAAAATGATACTTTATCTCTCTATTTTATCAATAGCGGGGCAAAAGTACGTCAATTTTTTGGAATGACAAAATATTTTTTATTTTTTCTTGTGTAAAACCCTATATTCTTCGTAACACTGACTGATGGCTTCAAGCACTTGCAGGTCGTTTGCCGTCATTATAAAATCGTTAGAATAGTTGCAAGAGCGAATGATATCTTCTAATTCACTACGGTCTACTTGCAAAAGTTCTAATAGGGTTTCGCGGTCGTAACGGGTGGAAAGAGCATCGCTCAATTCGTTGTCTTTGCGCATCTCTCTCAGTTTGCGCATTTCTTTCCCTTTGGCGCCAAACGAGCGACTCAGCAAGTCGGCAGGGTTCATTACAGCACTTAGCACTCTGCCCACAGCACTTGCACTAGCTCTACTTTCATAACCTATATCTAACCCCGAAATGCTATAACGCGTATTGTCATTGATAGGTGCATTTTTAGCGTCAATATCCAAATAACCTGTGAGTTTATAAGGGGTTACAACCACTTCTTGTAAAGTATAAGCAAGCTCTGTCATTCCTATTTTCAACCCTTGATATTTTATCATATCGTTTGTTATGCGTATCTTGGTAGATTTATACCCTAAAAAAGAAATGTATAGCGTGTCGTTAGCACTTACTCTGATACTAAAATCACCTTTGTCATTGGTAGTAGTACCTCTTACTTTATTGAGGTTTAAGATGTGTACATTAGGCATTGGTTTATTGTTTTGCACACTGTAAATATGTCCGTGCAACACTGTTTCCTGAGCTACAAGTGTCGTCACACATAAAAACATACAAAACCATAATATCTTCTTCATCATACTTACTTCTTTTAAGGGTAAAAAAATGGGTGTTCGAGGAGTGCCCTCGAACACCCTAATCATATTAAAACATTAGTTCTTTACATTGAAGGCTTTTTCTTTAGGATAGTAAGCTACTGAACCCAAAGATTCTTCGATGCGGAGCAATTGGTTGTACTTCGCCATACGGTCAGAACGTGAAGCCGAACCTGTTTTGATTTGTCCGGTGTTCAAAGCTACTGCCAAGTCGGCAATAGTGTTGTCTTCTGTTTCTCCTGAACGGTGAGACATTACGGCAGTATAACCAGCGCGGTTTGCCATATCTACCGCTGCGATAGTTTCAGACAAAGTACCGATTTGGTTTACTTTGATGAGAATAGAGTTCGCAATACCTTTGGCAATACCTCTTTCAAGGATAGATACGTTAGTAACGAACAAATCGTCACCTACCAATTGTACTTTTTTGCCCAATTTGTCAGTAAGGAGTTTCCATCCGTCCCAGTCGTTTTGATCCATACCGTCTTCGATAGAGATAATAGGGTATTTAGCTACCAATTCTGCCAAGTAGTCAGCTTGTTCAGCTGAAGTACGTACTTTACCTTTAGCACCTTCAAAGATAGTATAATCGTATTTGCCATTTTTGTAGAACTCAGAAGAAGCACAGTCTAAGGCGATTTTGATATCTTCACCCCATTTGTAGCCTGCTTCTTTTACAGCTTCTTTAATAGAATCGAGAGCGTCTTCGATATCTTTAAAGTTAGGAGCAAAACCTCCTTCATCACCTACGGCAGTGCTCAATCCTTTTTTGTGCAATACCTTTTTAAGGTTGTGGAACACTTCTGAACCCATTTGGATAGCTTGTGAAAAGTTCTTTGCGTTCACAGGCATAATCATAAACTCTTGGAAAGCAATAGGCGCATCGGAGTGTGCCCCAGCGTTGATGATGTTCATCATTGGTACAGGCAAAGTGTGAGCACTTACCCCACCTACATAACGGTACAAAGGCAAACCGAGTTCTTCAGCAGCGGCTCTTGCTACTGCCAATGATACTCCAAGAATAGCGTTAGCTCCTAATTTAGATTTGTTAGGAGTACCGTCGAGCTCAATCATTGTTTTGTCGATAAGGTTTTGTTCGAAAACGTCCATACCTACGATTTCTTCTGCGATGATATCGTTTACATTAGCAACGGCTTTGAGTACGCCTTTACCCATATAACTTTTACCACCGTCGCGCAATTCAACGGCTTCGTATTCACCTGTCGATGCTCCTGATGGAACAGCAGCTCTACCAAGGAAACCATTCTCGGTCATTACATCTACTTCTACGGTTGGATTTCCTCTTGAATCCAAAATCTGACGTGCGTGCACGCTTACAATAATACTCATATATTTTGTTATTTAATTATTTACTTTGTTTAGGGGTTAGGGATATCGGACTTATCTGACTTTATAATGCTAATTGTCAATTGTCAATTATCAATTGTTAAAGCTTTCTCTTCCCCAAAAGAAAGGCGGTTCAATACCCAAAGCGCGGAGGTAGGTATACCCTTGTCCGCGGTGGTGACTCTCGTTTTCAATGAAGTATAATATCCATTGGGCAAAGCTAAAAGTCATTTGATAAATAGTGAATGGTTGGGTATAATCACCTACTTTTTGCCATTCACGGTCGAGAATTTCAGTAGCTCTATCCCATAAAACCAATACTTCCGCTTTGGTAGTAGGAAAGGCTCCTTCCAAGAAAAGCGTGTGTCGCTCCTGAAATCTTTCTTTAAAAAGATAGTCCATAACTCTCAAAAACTCTTCTACCATTCCTGAAAACGGACGTAGGTTTGCAATGTTGAACTCAAAGAGGTCTTTCTCGGGGAAAGCCTCAATCACCTTGCGGGTGAGGGCACGTACATCTTTTAAATTAGTGAGCAGTGCTTCGGGTGTAAGTAATTCTTTCATATTAATCGTTAGTGTTTAGTCCTTAGTTTTTAGCCTATATTTTATACTCTTTTTATCCTTTTCACGGCTTGTCTCCCTTCGGGGGTTCGGGGGTAATTTTCACATTTTCTAATTCCTCAATTGCTCCACAAATTGGTCAAACAAATACGTCGCATCATTAGGACCTGGAGCGGCTTCAGGGTGATACTGCACACTGAAACACTTCTTGCCTTTCACTCGTAAACCCATCACAGTATTGTCGTTTAGGTGGGTATGCGTGATTTCCACATTAGGGTTAGCTTCTGCCTCTGCTCTATTTACAGCAAAACCGTGATTCTGAGAGGTAATCTCGTCCTTACCTGTAAGCAAATTCTTCACAGGGTGATTAATACCACGGTGACCGTTATGCATTTTGTAAGTGCTAATGCCGTTTGCCAGTGCAATAATCTGATGTCCTAAGCAAATACCAAAGATAGGCAAATCTTCTGCTATCATCTGCTTTACTTGGGCAATTACCTCGGTGAGCGGTTCGGGGTCGCCAGGCCCATTAGACAAGAAATAGCCATTGGGGTTCCACGCTTTTAGCTCAGCCAAAGGCGTGTTGTACGGAAATACTTTGATGTACATATCACGGGCTGCCAAGTTGCGCAAGATATTTTTCTTGATGCCGAAATCGAGCGCTGCTACTTTGTACTTCGCTTCTGGATTGCCAAAAAAATAAGGTTCAGTAACCGACACTTTCGATGCCAATTCTAAACCTTTCATATTAGGAATCTCATTTAAGCGAGCTTTGAGCAGTGCTAAATCGTCAGTTTCTGTGGAAATAACAGCGTTCATCGAGCCATTATAACGAATATAACTCACCAAAGCGCGGGTATCTACTTCACAAATGGCTACCAAGTGGTTACGGTCTAAAAAGTCTTTCAAGGTTTCCTCGGCAACAGCACGGGAGGCATCATAACTAAAATTTCTACATACCAGCCCTGCAATTTTCATACCATTCGATTCGTTGTCGTCTTCACAGATACCGTAATTGCCGATATGAGCATTGGTCATCACCATAATCTGACCAAAGTACGAAGGGTCAGTAAAAATTTCCTGATAGCCCGTCATACCCGTATTGAAACACACTTCGCCAAAAGCAGTACCTTCATAGCCAACGCTTTTACCATAAAAGGCAGTGCCATCAGCAAGGAGTAATACCGCTTTTTTCTTTTGTTGATACTTCATTGTGCTATTTCCTTAAATCGACTGCAAAGGTACAAAATATTTTTGAAATATAAATAATCAATGATATTTTTTAGCCTAAACCTATTAAAATTATTTCAATATTACCCTAAAATACAATCAATATTCATCTTATCTCCATCTTATCTTCACCTTATCTCCATTCATCGTTCGTTCATTCTTCGTTTATTGTTCGTTCATTGTTCGTTTATTGTTCGTTGTAGACCCACTGTAGACCCACTGTAGACCCACTGTAGAGCCACTGTAGAGCCATTGAAAGACCACTCATCGTTCGATTATCCCATAAGCTTTGTATAATCCTCCCCCAATTTCACCATTAACCATTAACCATTAATCATTATTTAAATATTCATAAAAAAAGTTCCTATTTCCAAAAAAATATTATACCTTTGTCATTATTTTAAATTCTAAAGCTATGAAACAACTATTTATTGCATTTCTCATTGTGTTAGGATTGAGTGCTTGTACCAATCCTGAAGAAGCTATAAAAGCGTATCAGCAACAAAAGGAAGCTATAGGTTTGCAAACTCCCGAAAAGCAAAATGAACTTTTAGAGCAGAACCCCGTTGCTTTTCAGCAGAACCTACAAGCGATAAGTAAACAATGCGCTGAGGTGTTAGCTAACGCTAAAGGATTACCTTCTGATTTTATAGTTAAAGAAGAGAAAGAGAACCAATACGAACTCTTGTCTCTTACTTCTGCTTATTTACTGAATCATCGCAAATATACCGAAGAAGAAGCCCCTGCTATCAAAGCCTTGGAAGAATCTCTTAAAGATGTAGATTTAGATAACGCTACCGATTTCGATGCGTATAATGCTTATAAAACCTTAGTGCATAATTGCTTCCAACTGAAAATCTATCGCTATCAAGTGCAATATGAGTTCAACGACCCGTGGGGTAAGATTTTAGCCGATTTCAATACGCTCAAATCACAAAATATTAAAGAAGACCTCACCCCTTTGCTCATCGAAGGCGTATCGGCTACCTCCGCTGAGACTACCAATGAACAGATTATAGCCTTAGTGCAAAAGGCAGTAAAAGATAACGAACTGTTAAACGCTCTTTCAGGACGCATTGCTACAGTAAACCGACTCAAAGCAGGACAACCTTTCCCTCTTTTTAAAGCTCTTACCGACTTGAACGATAAAGAAGTGAAATATGAGAGTTTACCCCTCAAAGGTAAATTGCTATTTGTAGATATATGGGCTACTTATTGTCCTGATTGCCGTAAAGAGTTGCCCGCCTTAGAAGCCTTACAGCAATCCTATAAAGGTAAGCCTATTGTCTTTCTTAGTATTTCAGTAGACCGTGATAAAGAAGCGTGGAAAGAGATGGTAAAGAATGATAAACTAAGTGGTATTCATCTGTATACCACCCCAGAAGTGAAAGATACTTATAAGTTTTTGTACGACTTGCGAAGTATCCCTCGCTATATGCTTATCGATGCGCAGGGTAATATCATCAACAGCAATGCACCAATGCCTTCCGATGAGAATTTAAAGAAACTCATAGATACCCATTTGATGGCTATTAACAATCCCAAAGCCAAGTAACTTTTTTAAACCATAAACATAACATAAAATGAAAAGAATTCTATTTTTAGTAGCTTTATTGATGGCAATTCCTGCCTCAGCTCAGTTGCTTCGTCATAATTTCGACGAAGAAGGCGACACTTTTATTCAAGGTATTGTACGTGGACAGTTTTGGGCTCGCCTTACCGAAACAAACCCTGGTACTACCGTACAAGGTGAACCTGCCGATAAGGTATTCGACCTTTCTGTAAGGCGTTATCGCTTAGGCTTCTTCGCCCAAGTAGAAAAGAAATGGTTGTTCTATATCCTAATGGGAAATAACAATCTCAACCAAAGTACCCTCCAAAGCTCCGATTTCCGTCTGCTTGACGTGCTCGGTCAGTATACTTTTAGCGAAAAATTGAGCATTGGGGTAGCCAAGACCACCTTTGCAGGAGCTGGGCGCTTTTCCAACGCTTTCTCTAACGGCTCTATGCTCACTCTCGACCCTTCCGTTTATTATCTTAACACCCTTAATCATTTCGATGATATGGGGCGTAGGATAGGTGTTTACGCCAAAGGTCAGTTAGGAAAGATTGATTATTTTGTGTCTTTGCAAAATTCACCTGCCCCCTCTGATAATGTTCGTACAGCTTTTAATTATAGCAAAGGGCAACCCAAAGTGCTTACTTCCTCTTACCTAAAATATGAGTTTTGGGACGATGAGAGCAACAAATTGCCTACTAGCGGAGGTAATGGCACTTATTTAGGAACTAAACACATAATGAATCTCGGTATTGGCTATGAATATCAAGCTAAAATGAGAGAAATTACTGATGGAACTAATACTTCCTATCGCGATTACTTCAATTTAGGAATCGACTTTTTTATAGATACTCCTATTTCTGAACGCAACGACGCTATTACCGCTTATTTGGGCTTTAACAGCACTCATTTTGGTAGTGATTATGTGAGAAGTGTGGGTGCTAATAGCATTTTTGGAGGAGGAACCTCTCTTAATGGAGCTGGCAATGCTACTCCCGCCATAGGTACAGGTAGTACCTTATTCTTGCAATTAGGCTATCTGCTTCCTAAATGGGAAAATTGTAATATCCGTGTACAACCCAATGCAGGCTGGCGATTTGCTAACTATAAAGCCCTCAACAGCAACGTGAATATCTATTCAGTAGACGTGAATACTTATTTTAACGGACAAAAGAGCAAACTCTCCTTAGGTTATGAGAACCGCCCTATCTTCGATGCTACTGATAAAAAGGTAAGTACTCGCTTAGGTACTTTTGTATTGCAATACCAAATAGAGCTTTAAGAGAGAATATTGGATAGTGAAAAGTCGTTTTTCTATTATATATTCTCCCTTCCAACTATTTAATTTGCATTGTATATCACCTCCTAAAAAATAAAAGAAGGCTGTCTGTTTTATATCAGACAGCCTTCTTTATATTAGTATTAACATTAACCACTAATCATTAATCATTAAAAAAAGTAGTTTTTACTTTCTCTACAAAGTCTAACTTTTCCCAAGTAAAAAGCTCTACTTCTATCGTTTTTGTTTTGTGATAAGGTGACGAGAACACTTTGGTTACTACCTTAGGTGTACGCCCCATATGTCCGTAAGATGCTGTTTCGCTATAAATAGGATTGCGTAGTTTCAGGCGTTGTTCTATATCATACGGACGCAAAGGGAAGATTTCTTGTATCTTCTTCGCTATTTCACCATCGGTGAGGTTTACCTTAGCTGTACCATAAGTATTTACGTACACGCCCGTAGGTTCGGCTACCCCTATGGCGTAACTCACTTGCACCAATATCTCATCGGCTACTCCTGCGGCTACCAAGTTTTTAGCGATGTGTCGCATAGCATAAGCTGCACTGCGGTCTACCTTACTCGGGTCTTTGCCGGAGAAAGCGCCTCCGCCGTGAGCCCCTTTACCGCCATACGTATCTACGATAATTTTACGACCAGTCAAGCCTGTATCGCCGTGAGGACCTCCTATCACGAAGATACCCGTAGGGTTGATGTGGTAAATAATCTTGTCGTCAAAGAATGGTGCATATTGAGGATACTTTTTAATCACACGCGGTATGAGAATGTTCACAATGTCTTCTTTTATCTTTTGAAGCATCTTCTTTTCCGTGTCGAACTCGTCGTGTTGGGTAGAAATCACAATTGTGTTCACGCGCACTGGTTTGTTGTCATCGCTGTATTCAAGGGTTACTTGGCTTTTCGCATCGGGGCGCAAATAGGTAATCTCTTTGTTTTCACGACGTAAATCGGCTAATTCTCTCAGCAAAGCGTGCGAGAGGTCTAAGGCAAGAGGCATATAGTTTTCGGTTTCGTTTACCGCATAACCAAACATCATTCCTTGGTCGCCAGCCCCTTGTTCTTCGGGGTTACCGCGGTCTACCCCCTGATTGATATCGGGCGATTGTTCGTGAATTGCCGAAAGCACACCACACGATTTGGCTTCAAACATATAGTCGCTTTTAGTATAGCCAATTTTCTCAATCACGTTGCGCGCAATTTGCTGTACATCTATGTAGGTGTTCGATTTTACTTCCCCAGCCAATATTACCTGACCGGTAGTAACTAAAGTCTCGCACGCCACCTTCGAATGAGGGTCGAAAGCAAGAAAGTTGTCGATTAGAGCATCGCTTATTTGGTCTGCGATTTTGTCGGGGTGTCCTTCAGAAACGGACTCAGAGGTGAATAAATATCCCATTGGTAATTATGATTTAGTAGAGGACGCAATTGTAAAGAAGAATGGGGAACCGACGTGAAAAGCAAGTAAAGATTACTGTTTTAGCATTTTTCGGGGAGTACCCCAAGAGGTTGCAATCAGTACAAATTTGTCCTCTTGTTATGTTTTTCGGTGCAAAGGTATAAAATAATTATAAATGAACAATTATAAATAAATAAATTTCTCTACTGTTCATTCGCTCACACCTATTTTTCGTGCTAATTGTCTGTGTGGCTCGCACTTCACTCTGTGGCTCACACTAAAGTCCTATCACTATCCCAACGCTCGGTATAAAACCACTGCTGAAAACACTTTTGTCCTTCTTGTAGAGCACATTGTAGCTCACACCTATCTGTATGTACACATTACCCCCCACATTTTGCATATAACCAGCTCCTACATACAAGGCATTTTCCTCAGTATTGTATTTGTAATCGGTGTTTTTATGCTTCTGAGAGATAAAATAATGCTGATAAGAACTACTCACATATGCTACCCTACCTATGTAATAGGTTAAAGCAGGACCTACGCCCACTAACAAACTGCGGTAGTATTCCGAGTTTTGAAAAGAACCATTCACCACAGCAGCAAGCTCCAAATCCTCAGTGATTTTGTACCCTAAGCGTGGCGATACATCAATCCCCAATCCATAAGTAGAGTAGCCAATGCCTATATTTCCCCCATAAGTCCAAGGGTTAGGACGGCTGTTTTGGTAATCAGGGTCTAAAATGTTAGGACTTTGTGACCAAGCTAAGTGGCTCATAACAAGGAGTGTGATAGCTGATAAAAAGCGCTTCATATTCATATGTTTATATTTTTCGGCAAAGATAATAAATAATTGCAAATAGCCAAATCTTATCTTATCAATAAGCAATGGCGTATTTTTCTATAAGATAATACTTTTTTAGAAAAACCAATAACAGAACATAAGTGTAACTACCTTATAGCGCTCAGCCAAGGTGTACAAAGGCTTTCGGTAACATTCCTATATCTATCTTCCAAGATTCGTATAAGCTTCCTATAAGCTTCCTATAAGCTCCATATAAAATTTTTTTTACCCAAAAAAACGCTCATAAAAAATATATTCATCACATTTTCAGTATATAAACTCTCAAAGTTCTAAAAATGCCATTTTGTCAATAAAGAGGCTATAAAACATATTTATTTTCTGTTTTGAGTTCTATTTTTAGAAAAATATTCTAAATGAAGAATCTCTTTTTTCTTTTGTTTGTTTTTCTCATTTTTTTTTAGAAAACTTTGCACTGAAAAATAAAGCGATTTATGAATTTGAAAAATTTATTAGTTTTTGTAGGTATTTTCCTTTGGGTATTACCTTCCTTAGCGCAAAATGTAACGATTAAGGGCTCGGTGAAAGACACTAAAGGTGAACCTATGATGGGCGCTTTTGTCTTTATAAAAGGCACCCAACACGGTACTTCTACTGACTTTGATGGCAACTATACTCTCAATGCCCAAGTAGGCGATGTACTCAAATATTCATTCTTGGGAATGAAATCTGTCGAAAAGAAAGTAACGGCAGGTGTAACCCAAATAGATATCGTCCTTGAAGACGATATTCAGCAATTAGAGGGTACAGTGGTAACTGGCTATGGAAGCAAAAAAATAGCCAGTCGCACGGTGGCTTCGGTAGCTACTGTAAAAGGCAAAGATTTTGCCGAGACCCCTAATGCTAATATCACCGATGCACTACAAGGTAAAGTAGCAGGTATGGTGGTAACTACCGAGTCCGGAAGACCAGGAGCAAGCTCTTCGGTACTCATTCACGGGCTCAACACGTTTATGTCAGTTTTTGATAAGACGATAGTCTCAGAACCTTTGTATATAATAGATGGTGCCCCTGTAAGTGGCGATATAATGACGATGTATAACCCTACCGATATAGAGAGCGTAACAGTACTCAAAGATGCTGCTTCTACTTCTATCTATGGAGCTCGTGCTGCCAATGGGGTGATTTTAATTACTACCAAAAGAGGTAAACGCAATGAGCGCACTCATATTACTATTAATCATCAGTTGGGCTTCTCAATGCGCACCAATGTAACTCGCAAATTTTTTGATAATATGGCGAGCCCACAAGAGTATATGGACTTTTGGGTAAAAAAAGACCCCAATGCTATTGTAGCCTTCGGTAGGCGTTCAGGCTACACCCAAACTACGGCAAGAGCTATCGCCGATAGTATCTTGGCGGCAAATCCTTATAATACACGTTGGGATAAAGTTTTCTTTCGCGATTTCGCTCCTATCTCACGCACCGATGTGTCTATTTCGGGAGGAAGTAATACGACCTCTTATTACATTTCGTTGGGCTACTTAGACCAACAGGGTATCAAGGCGCGTTCGGACTACAAACGCTATAATCTCAATACTAATTTAGACACTCAAATAACCGATTGGCTTAAAGCAGGGCTTTCAATCTCCTTAGGAACTACCACTGCCGAAGGAGTATCGAATGCTGGTAGTGAAACCGATATATTGTCGCTTCCTATTTATTCTCCCAAAGAGAGCGATGGGAAGAGAAAGAATTACATTCCTTCTTTTATTAATCGTCAAAATGGCTTTTTTCATCCTGATTATATGGCCGAAAAATACCCTTCTATTGATTATACTGAGGATATATTGCCTATAGGGTATTTATTAATAGAACCTATCAAGAACTTAACATTTAAAAGCCAAGTAGGGATACAGTATAATGTAAATGAAACTGAAAGCAAAGGGCCTCTGCCTTCTTATATAGATTATCGTTATAGTAATGATAGTAGCAAAACGGTAGCACAAACCTTTCGCTATCTCAATAAATACATACAGCGTACTTATACTAACCTATTGCAATACAAATGGAATATAAAGAACTTACACGATTTTGACTTCTTATTGGGGCAAGAATCTATCGAAACGCTGTGGCGCTCATTCAACGCATCGTCTAAGGGGCAACCTTCTGATGCTTTATCAATGCTCAGCCACGGAACTAAAGAATATAATGTAGGAGATAGTCAGTCTGAATCAGGATTTAATTCCTATTTTGCTCGTTTGGAATACTCTTATAAATATCGTTATTTTATAGACCTATCAGCACGCCGTGATGGTTCATCGGCTTTCGGTTCAAATAATCGCTATGCCAATTTCTGGGCGATAGGAGGAATGTGGAAACTCAAAGAAGAGAAGTTTTTGCAAAAGGTAAATTGGCTTACCAGCTTAGATTTGCGTTTTAGCACTGGTATTTCGGGTAACTCTTCTATTGGTGATTATCGCAATAGAACCTTGGTAGATGCTTCAAAATTATATAAGCAAACCCCAGGTTATTTTATTGCAATGCTCGGTAATCCCGATATTATGTGGGAAGAACAACAGAAAACAACACTCGGCTTGCACATTGGTATCGCCAAAGGTACTACTATCAATTTTGAAGTGTATGAACGCAATACCCATAAAACTCTTGCACAGCGTTATATCAACTCGGCATCGGGCTTTACTTCTATTCCGGATAATATAGGTGATATGCAAAATAGAGGTTTTGACCTTACTATTTCAACGATTGCGTATAGAAGTAAGAACAATGATTTAAGTATACGTCCTTATTTCAATATGAATTACAATGAACAGAAGGTAACCTCGCTATTCTTGAGCAAAGATAATTTTGTAAATAGACTTTTTAATAATGGATATAGGCTAAATGAACCATTACAATGGGCATTACCAATATTTAAGGGTATCAATAAAGACGGAGATGCCGAATGGTATCAACGAAACGAAGATAACCCTATGATACAACAAAAAGACGACTCCAAAGTTACAACCCAATTCAGTGAAGACCTAATACAAACTACAGGTAAGAAAATGTTTGCACCTATCAATGGTGGTTTTGGGCTAAGCGCTACTTATAAGAATGTATCACTCGATTTGGCATTTTCTTATGCTTTGGGCAAATGGCTTATCAATGAAGACCGATACTATACTTTAAACCAAAGCACTTTTGGAGGTAAGAATTTTAATAGAGAATTGTTTAACTATTGGAAACAAGAAGGTGATGATACAGAGTTGCCTAAACTCAGCAGTGCTTATTATATGCGCAAAGATACTCGCTTACTCGAAAATGCTTCTTATATGCGCTTGAAGAGTATAAGTTTAAGTTATGCGCTTCCTCAGGAAGTAATAGACCAAATGAGATTCTTTTCAGGAGTGCGCCTATATGCATCGGCACGTAATATTTTCACCATTACCAAATATTCAGGAGCCGACCCTGAGTTTTCTAATACGTTATCAAGAGGAGGTTATCCGCCTGCTCGTCAATTTAGTATAGGTGTAGAACTTAAATTCTAAAAAAGGAAAATGAAAAAAATAATATATATAGCACTTTTATGTTCTTTTTTGGTGTCATTGCCTACGGGTTGTGCTCGTTTGGACTTAGACCCTTATAATTACGCCAGCGAAAATACCAGTTTTAAAAATAAGCGCGATGCTGAAATGTGGGTAAACGGGATGTATAACGCTTTGCGTGATTACAATCAGGGGCAACAGATGTATGCCTCAGACCTCCAAGCCGATTATCTCAACGCAGCTGCGGGAGCAATGGAAAAGTTGCCCGATATGCATCGTTGGTCTACGTTTGCTTCTTCAGAGCACGCTACTGCCTCTATATGGAAAGAACGCTTTCTTATCATTCAAGATATAAACACAGGTATTAAGGGCTTTCCTAATATACCTGAGCAATCAGAAATACAAGAACTTACAGGAGCTCTTTACTTAGGGCGAGCCTATTGCTTTACCTATTTGGTTACGCACTTTTGCAAACCTTATAACAGTAGTACAGCAACTACCGATTTAGGTTTACCTCTGCTTACAGCTCCTACGCTCAAGAACTTTCCTCCGCGCAGTAGTTTAGCCGAAACCTATGATTTTATACTCAGTGATATTCAGAAAGCCGAAACCTTATTAGCAAACCAAACAGGAGCAGCAGGAGCTGATACTTTCACCCTCGATGCTGCCAGAGCTCTCAAAGCAAGAGTCTTGCTCTATAAAAATGACTGGGCACAAGCCTACCAAGTAGCAGTAGCACTTATCAATACTAATCGCTATCCACTGGCTACCTCTGCCGATGCTTTCAAGAAAATATGGACAGAAGATGATAATGCCGAAAGTATTATCCAGTTATACGCAGCTGTCAATGCAGGAGTTTATGAAACTTCTGATAATACCAATGAGCTCTATTTAGGTGAAAGTGAAAGTTTCTTTTTCCCAGGACAGATAGACGCTAATCCTAATGTATTGCCTACTCAGGATTTTATAGATTTATTTACTACTGACGACTGGCGAAAAGATGTTTTCTTGAAAGAAGTAACCGTAGGGTTTAGCTCTCTTTATGCTGTAAACAAGTACCCTCGAAATAGAGAATTAGAACCTATTGATAGTTATAATTTTTATTATGGGCATAAGGCTAAGCTTTTCCGCATAGCTGAAACTTACCTTATAGCAGCCGAAGCTGCCTATAAAAACAATGATGAAACCAATGCTAAAAAGTACTTAAACCTATTACGTGCTGCAAGAGGGCTCACTGCTATTACTACCTCAGGAAGTAACCTTTTTGCCGACATACAAAACGAGCGCAATAGAGAGTTAGCTTTTGAAGATTTCCGCCTGTATGACCTTAATCGCTGGGGATTGCCTGTAAAAAGAGGTACCCCTCAGGATGTAACGGCTATTAGGAATACTCCTGCCTCTGATTATAGTGAACTCAATATTCAAGTAGGAAGTAATTACTATTACAAAATAGTATGGCCTATACCAGTAGATGATATAGACTACGAACAAGGCAATTGGAAACAAAACCCTAATTGGTAATCCTATAATTAGCAAATTAGTAAATGTGGAAATTTGCTAATTTGCTAATTTTCTAATTTATAAAAATATGGAATATTACGAATTATACAAAAAACTAAAAACAGTTTTCGATACCCAGTGCGATACCGAATTACCCGAGCTGGGTATTCGTATTTTGCATAATAGCTTCTTCTCCGAAGGGGCTAAGTATTACTTGCCAGGAAGTCCGCATTTGTTTTGCCAAGAGCATAACTTATCGTTTCCTTCTCAGCTTAATGATGCGCAAGACGACCTCCATTGGGCTGACTATGATGTGGATTGTAATATTCATTTCCAGTATCATATAATACAACCTTTGGAAACTCCAAAAGCTGAAGGGGTGATTATTGTATTCCACGGACTCAACGAAAAAAAATGGGATAAATACTTACCGTGGGCTTATGGATTGGCAACACAAACAGGTAAGGCAGTAATGCTCTTCCCAATAGCCTTCCATATGAGTCGTGCCCCTGAGCGATGGAGCTCTCGCCAAGAAATGTATATTATTGCACAAAAGCGTATGAATGAGTTTCCGGATAATTCGGAAACCTCTTATGTGAATGCGGCGACTTCTACGCGTTTAGATGCCTTTCCTCAACGTCTCTTTTGGTCGGGTTTGCAAACGTATAACGACATAGTACAGCTCATCACCGACCTGAAAGCGGGCTTGCTCCCTACCATTGCACCTACGGCTACGGTAGACCTATTTGGGTATTCCATAGGCTCTTTCCTTTCTGTAATATTGATGATGGCAAATCCCAAAGACTATTTTACTAATTCCAAGCTCTTTTGCTTCTGCGGAGGTATGACTATCGACCGTATGTTTCCCATCTCTAAATACATAATGGACGGACGTGCAGCGATAACAATGCAGAAAACCTTTGCCGAACTGCTTAGCACTAATTTCAAGAACGACGACCGCCTAAGACATTATCAAGACAGTAACCTTCATTTTGGTGAAGGTTGGTTCAAAACGATGCTGCGCTACAACTATTACCAGAAAGAACGTGAACAGCGCTTTTTGCAGTTGGAGAAGCAAATCAAAGCTTTAGTATTGGAGAAGGACGAGGTAACACCTCCTATTGAGGCACTCAATACCCTTAAAGGAGGTTACAGAAATATCAATATAGAGGTACAAATAGAAGATTTTCCTTATCCGTATACCCATATGAGTCCGTTTGCTCTCACTACCAAGAATGCTCCCCAAGTAACCGAGGCTTTTGAGAGGTTTGTAACATCGGCAGTAGCGTTTTATTTAGGTAAAAGGTAAAAGATAAAAGGTAAAAGGTAAAAGGGAGTACAGGAATAACGAATGATGAACAAAAGACGAAGGGAAGGTGAACGAAGAGTGGCTTTACAGTGGCTCTACAGTGGCTCTACAGTGGCTCTACAGTGGCTCTACAGTGGCTAAAGGACGAACAAAAGACGAAGGAAAGACGAACAAAAGACGAAGGAAAGACGAATCTATACCGAGGATAAGGCAAAGAAAGGTTATAGAAATATTGGCTATTAGGAGTTGCACTTGTGATGTATTTAACCTATATAATTGTAAATAACTACTAAACACTAACGGCTGACAATCGATGATAGATACACATACACACTTATATTCAGAAGAATTTGACGCTGACCGTACCGAGATGATCGCACGAGCCAAAGCAGCTGGCGTAACCCGTTGTTTTATCCCAGCTATTGATGCGAGCTATACCCAGCGAATGTTTCAGCTGAAAAACGATTATCCTGACTACGTTTTCCTAATGAACGGTCTGCACCCTTGTAGCGTGAAAGAAAACTATCAGGAGGAACTTGCGCACGTTGAGAATTTGATGCAATCGCATTTCTTTTGTGCTATTGGCGAAATAGGCATCGACCTTTATTGGGATAAAACTTTTCTCAAAGAGCAACAAGAGGCTTTCCAGAGGCAAATACAGTTGGCTAAAAAACATCAGTTGCCTATTGTTATTCACTGTCGAAAGGCTTTCGACGAAGTGTTTGAGGTTTTAGAAACTGAAAAAAGCGACGACCTTTTTGGCATTTTTCACTGCTTTACGGGTACAGAAGCGCAAGCTCAGCGCGCTATTGCCTACGGCTTACATTTAGGTATTGGCGGAGTGGTAACTTTTAAGAACGGAAAGATAGACCAGTTTTTAAAAAATATAGATTTACAGCATATCGTTTTAGAAACCGATTCACCTTATTTGGCACCAGTACCTTACCGCGGGAAACGCAACGAAAGTGCTTATATAGTGAAAGTTGTAGAGAAATTATCGGATATATATGCTTTGCCTGAAAGCGAGATTATACGCCTTACTGACGAAAATGCTACAAATATATTTAAGATTTAATTAGGTATTATCAAATATATTTCGTTACTTTGCCTTTCGTTATCCAAAACAAGAGAATATAGAGTATCTGAAATGACCGATTATTTCAAGTCCATACGTCCGTTTAACGACAACGAAGTAGCACGTGCCTTGTCGCAAATTAAAGATAATCCTTTGATTCGAGCGATGATGGCTTATGCATTTCCTGATGAAACTCCCGAGGAGCGAGAGCGACGACTGCTTGCTTGCCAAAAGGTGTCCGATTTTCAGGAGGATATAATGTATCAAGTGGTTACTAAGGCGATTGAGAAAAGTATTTCGGAATTTACCTGTGATGGGTTTGACGGTTTAGACCCGCGCAAAGCTTATGTATTTGTTTCCAATCACCGCGATATTGTTTTAGATACTTCCTTATTAAACGTTGCCCTATACGATAATCACCTCTCGATGACGGCTTCGGCGATGGGTGACAATTTGCTCAGGAAAAAGTATTTGAAGATATTGGCGATGCTCAACAGAAATATTATTATATATAGGAGTCTGCCCCCACGAGAGGCTTTGGAGCATTCTAAATTGGTATCAGAATATATTTACCACTGCATTACAGAAGAGCATCGCAATGTGTGGATTGCGCAACGAGAAGGGCGCACTAAGAACGGCGACGACCGTACCCAGCAAGGGGTTTTGAAGATGCTCACCCTTAATGCTCCCGAAGATATATCACCTTTGCAGTACCTGAAGACACTTAATTTAGTACCGATGTCGATTTCCTATGAGTTTGACCCCACTGATGTGTTGAAGTTGCCCGCACTTATTGCCCAACATAACGGGGTAGAATACGTGAAATCTAAAAAAGAGGATTTTGAGAACATCATTCAAGGCTTGTTGGGACAAAAAGGACGTGTGCATATTTCGGTAGGACAACCGCTGTACGACCAGATAGACACTATAGAAGCCACACATCAGCATCTTAACAAGCAATTGCAAGCCTTAGCTGAATGTTTAGACAGAGCTATTCATCAACAGTACAAGTTGTTTCCTGCGAATTATATTGCTTATGATTTGCTGAACGACACCTCTATATATAAGGAATACTACAACGAAAAAGATTTTCGACGTTTTGAACGCCGAATGAACAACCGAAGCAATTCTGAAGACCTTTCACAAAAGAAGTTTTTAGAGATGTACGCTAATCCTGTAAAGAACAAATTCGATGGAAACCAATAATTCAAAAGTGCTCCTCATCTATACGGGGGGTACTATCGGGATGATAAAGGACTACCAAACAGGAGCCTTGCGTGCTTTCGAGTTTGATAATCTTTACAAGCGTATTCCTGAGCTCTCGCACTTAGATTGTGAAATCTCGGTGCACTCGTTTGAGAAAGTGATAGACTCCTCGGATATGAACCCCCAGCATTGGATTGAAATTGCTGAGGTGATTGAAAGAGAGTATAATCACTACGATGGTTTTGTAGTGTTGCACGGCAGTGATACGATGAGCTACTCGGCTTCGGCTTTAAGTTTTATGCTACAAGGACTTACTAAACCTGTAATATTTACCGGTTCGCAACTGCCGATAGGCGATTTGCGCACCGATGCCAAAGAGAACCTCATTACCTCTATACAGCTGGCAGCCCTAAAAGAAAATGGCGAGCCGGTGATACAAGAAGTAGGACTCTATTTCGAGTACAAGCTCTACCGAGGTAACCGCACTACCAAAATAAACGCCGAGCACTTTCAAGCTTTTGCCTCGCTGAACTACCCGCTGTTAGTAGAAAGTGGTGTACATTTAAAGGTAATGAAAGAGAACCTTTTACCCCGCAAGCAAAAGCAACACTTAAAAGTGTGGAAAGATTTTGAAACTAATGTAGCGATTATCAAGATGTTCCCAGGCATTACTGCATCTATACTGAATGGTATTTTCAATATCTCAAATCTGAAAGGGGTAGTGTTAGAAACCTACGGTTCAGGTAATGCTCCTACTGATGCTTGGTTTGTAGAGAGTTTGCAGAGTGCTATTGATAAAGAAATACACATAGTGAATGTTACCCAGTGTTCTGGAGGTAGTGTGATGATGGGCAAATATGAAGCGAGTGAAGCCCTCAAAAAGATGGGAGTGATAGACGGAAAAGACCTCACAACCGAGTCGGCAATCACAAAATTGATGCTTTTGCTTAAAAAAAATATTTCTCATAAACTATTCAAAATCAAGTTTGAAGAAAATATAGCTGGAGAAATTTAGCAAAAAATTAAGAAAAAACTTGTGGGATAGAAAAATAATTTGTTACTTTGGCATTCAGAAACAGCATAGAGAGAGGTGTCCGAGTGGTCGAAGGAGTACGCCTGGAAAGTGTATATACGCCACAAGCGTATCGAGGGTTCGAATCCCTTCCTCTCTGCTTCTTTCTAAAAAAAACAGAATAATTATTAAACATTAAATTATCAACTAACAATTTAAAAAGATTAAACAAATGAAAAAAATGTCATCTAAGCTACTTCTAGTAGCAATGTTAATTTTAAACGTGGCTATGGTTAGCGCTCAGGAAGCAACTGAAACGATGCAACAAAGCAAAGGCTTCCACCAAGTATTTAAAGAGCGTTTTATTGAAGGGGGTCCTATGTATATGGCTCCTATCTTGCTCTGCTTGATTATTGGTTTGGCAGTAGCTATTGAGAGAATTATTTACCTCAATATGGCGACTACCAATTCTAAAAAGCTAATTGCCGATATTGAAGAGGCATTGGATAGCAAAGGTATTGAGGCAGCTAAAGAAGTGTGCCGTAATACAAAAGGCCCTGTTGCATCTATTTTCTATCAAGGTCTTGACCGTTCATCAGAAGGTATTGATATGGTTGAAAAATCAGTAGTATCTTACGGAGGTGTACAGATGGGTCAATTAGAAAAGAACGTATCTTGGATTTCGCTCTTTATTGCTATTGCACCGATGTTAGGGTTTATGGGTACGGTAATTGGTATGATTGAAGCGTTCGATAAGATTAGTTCAGCTGGTGGTTTGGACGCATCATTGATTGCTGGTGATATCAAGGTTGCCTTGCTTACTACAGTGTTTGGTTTGATTGTAGCGATGATACTACAAGTATTCTACAACTACATCATTGCTAAAATCGACGCTATCGTAAATGATATGGAAGATGCTTCTATCTCATTGATAGACCTTTTAGTAGCAAGAAAAATGAAATAATTTATTCACCCATTAAACAACTTTAAGTATGTATAAAATAGCAAAATATGGAGCTCTTGCTTTGGGCGTAATTGGGGTAGTTCTATGGATTGTTTTGTCTTTCTTTACAAACGCAGAGGATCCCAATAACGGTACTATGCAAGCTTTGTTTGTGCTCACATATGTTCTTTTAGGAATAGCTTTGTTAGCAGTAATCATATCAGCGGCACAAAACATTTTAGCTTCACCAAAAGCACTTAAGAAAACGCTTATCTATACAGGAGGATTTGTGGTAGTTCTTCTTTTAGCTTATATCTTCTCATCAGGAGCTGTAGAAGCTAATGCCAGTGACGAAGTGAAGAAAGCCAGCGAATCTGTAAGAAGATGGGTAAGCACAGGTTTAATCGCTTTGTACATATTGGTAGCGGTAGCCGTAGTAGCTCTTATAGCTTCCAATGTGAAAAAAGCACTAATGAAATAAGAAATTATGGCAAAACGTTCCGCACCCGAGGTAAATGCAGGTTCAATGGCTGATATTGCTTTCTTGTTGTTGATATTCTTTTTGGTAACAACAACTATTGAGAGCAACTCAGGGATTACTGTAAAGTTACCTCCTAAACCACAAGAAAATACGCCACCACCTCCACCAGTAAAAGAGAAAAACGTATTGGTAGTGGTAGTGAACAAGTACAACCAGTTGTTAATAAACAACGAAGTTAAGGAACTTAAAGACGTAAAAGAAACAGCGCTTAATTTCTTGGATAACAATGGAGATGGTTCTTGTACTTACTGTAAAGGTAAAAGAGACCCTCTATCATCAGACAACCCAGATAAAGCAGTTATTTCTTTGCGCAACGACCGTGAAACTTCATATCACACTTATATAGCTGTACAAAATGAATTGATTAAGGCATATAATGAGTTACGTGAGCGTGAACGCAGACGTTTGTTCCCTAACGAAGTACCTTACGTTCAGATAGAGGAAGAATTTAACGCAGCTCGTACTCCTAAAGACAGGAAAGATGCGTTAGAACCTAAAATCGTGAAATTACAGGAGCTATTCCCAAGAAAATTGCTTGAAACAGCACCTAAGAAACACTAAAATTAGAAGGATATGTCAAAATTTACAAAAAAGAAAAGTGGCGAAACGCCCGCTGTTTCTACGGCTTCTTTGCCAGATATCATCTTTATGCTTTTGTTCTTCTTTATGACAGTAACAGAATCTAAAGATAGTGATTTGATGGTACAAAATAAGTTGCCAGTGGCAGACCAGGTACAAAAATTGGACAAGAAAGACCCAGTTGTGTACATTTATGCAGGGAAACCACTTCCTAAGTATCAGGCTAAGTTTGGTGTAAACGCTAAAATCCAAGTGAACGATAAATTCATTGATGTTTCAGAGGTAAGCCACTATATATTGAATTATAGAGAAGGTTTACGCGATGCACTAAAAGATGTATTTATGACCGCTTTGAAAGTAGATGCTGATACCAATATGGGATTAGTGAGTGATATTCGTGAGAAATTACAAGATGTTAATGCCTTGAAATTGACTTATATCGCTCGTGAAGGTTCTCCTTTGAATCAAAAATAAATAAGAAACATATTTCTGTGTTAAAAAGACTACCTTAAAAATTAGGGTAGTCTTTTTTTGTTATTATGAATAAAAATATTACCTTTGCATTATTAAAACAAGTTAATAGTAATTATTTATGAGAAAAATCGTTTTACTTTTTGGATTACTCCTCAGTGCAGGAGTAGCTTCAGCACAGTCGTTTGGGGCTGGTGATGTACAAATTAACGGAGGTTTAGGTGTTTCAACTCCAGGGGTTATGGTATATGGTTCAGTGGATGTTGGAATTAATGACCAAATAACCGTAGGGGGAGAGTTGTTTTACCGTGGTAGAAACTACAATAGCGTAAAATACAATAATATAGGTATTTTAGCTACGAGTAATTACCACTTTAATAAACTTATAAAAAGACTTCCTTCAAACGTAGATTTGTACGGTGGTTTAAGTTTGGGATATTACAATTGGAATAATGATTATAAATATGACAATTGGGATCCTTATTATGATTCAGGATTTGCAGTGCGTCTTCAAACAGGGGGGCGTTACTTCTTTACAGAAAACTTCGGTGTGAATGCTGAGTTGTTTGTAGAACACAACTCTTTTGCAACAGGAGGTTTTAAAGCAGGTGTTACTTATAGATTTTAATAACTTGAAAAATGAAAAAAGGGACTTCTGAGGAAGTCCCTTTTTTATTATGCTTTTTTAGCTTCTTTTAGTAAGTAGGCTCTGAATAAACGCAGTTCGTCCCAACTGTATCTTTCTTCTGTCTTTTCATAAAGACTTTTCAGGGTAGTAAGTTCTTCGTTTTCTTTAAAAATTGTATTCAGTTCATTGATGGTTTCCTCAGGAAGTACCTCAGTAATAGCAATTTTATCTTGTTCTATGCATTTGGCTATGTGAGAATAGATAGTAGCCTGTGATAGTGTACGCTCTTTGGCTATTTCGGCTACTGTTTTACCTTCTTTCCAAAGCTGAAGTGTAATATCATAAGTAGAGTGTTTTTCCTTCTTGGGCTTATCGTCTTTGGAGAGAGTATATTCGCCTATAAAGAGTTTTTCGTTCTTTAAAATATTATTAATTTTTCCGGTGAGTTCAGTATACAAAGTTTCTAATTTAGCTGAATGTATCTTTTCTTTATCAAAAGGTTGGTCGGATTGTGCTAATTGTATCATTTGTTCTAAGCGGAAGAGCTTCTTTAGCGTCTCGGAAAGGCTATTGTCTAACTCTTTTAGTTCGGTGAAAAATTGCTTGACTTTTTTCTGATTAGCTATCTTTCCTTCAACTAATAGCACTTCATACCACAATTGTTCTAAGAGCGGTGTAAAATAAGTGATACCTTTGGCTACGCGTTCGAAAATATGCTGAACATCGGTTGCATTATTGAAAAGTGTTTTGAGTTGCTTGATGAATTTCTCGGAGACGGTAACGAGTTCTTGCACTCTTACTAACTGCTGTGATGCCCAATCTTTATATAGGTTTTTATTGCCAATTTCACCTGAATAACTATTGCGGTGTAGCACCCATTCTTCTAAAAGAGTATTCCATTGGAAAGTGTTTAGAATATTCTCCTGCAAAAATTCGGTTTTTCCTGTATAACAAGCGGTTTGTACTTCTTTTTCGGAGGCTTTGTTTTCGGCATAACTTATTACTTCGCCATTGTTGTTGATACCATTAGCACTTACTGAGGATAGTAATACCAAGCCGTCTAACGAACGCAGGCGCGAAAATGCTACATAGGCTTGACCTGAGGCAAATACGCTTGCCAAATCTAAGATGGCTTTCTCGAAAGTGAGCCCTTGACTTTTGTGTATGGTAATTGCCCACGCCAAGCGCAATGGGTATTGGGTAAACGAGCCCAGGCGCTCTTCTTCTATATCTTTGGTTGTTTCATTCAGTTTATATCGCACGTTTTCCCATTCGTAGCGTTCGACGTTTATGACCCTTCCACCGTCTAATTTCACGGTAATTTCACCTTCGGAAAGAGAGACTACTGTACCCATCTTTCCGTTGAAAAACAGGTGTTCTCCTGAAATGTCATTTTTGATGAACATTACTCTTGTGCCTTCTTTTAGCTGAATGACTTTTTCGATAGGGTAGAGGTATTCGGGAAAATCATCAACAATATCAGCCTCGTAAGAGAATAGGGTAGAGGAGAGTTTACTCATTTCGCGTTGGTTCATTGCATCGGCTTTGGCGTTGTGAGTGGTAAGGGTGATATAATCTTTTAGGTGTTTTTTAGGGAAATCTGGCTGTACATACCTTTCTAACTGTTTGATATCCTCAGAGGTAAGTTGGTTTTCACGTAAGTGATTTAAAATGGAGATAAACAGCTTATCGGTTTGTCGGTAAATGGTTTCGAGTTCTACATATAGCAAAGGATTTTGAGTTATGACTTCGGACTGGAAAAAATACATTCCTTTATAATAATGTTTGAGCACTTCCCATTCCTCTTGTTTTACTACGGGGGGCAACTGTAACAAATCGCCGATGAAGAGCACTTGTACGCCTCCGAAGGGTCGTTTGTCTTTTCGGATAAACTGCAACATATAGTCCATAGCATCGAGCACATCGGCACGGAGCATACTCACTTCATCTACAATTAGCAATTCCATATTGCGGATAACCTGCTGTTTATTTTTGTGCATTTGGAAGTGTTTTCGCAAAGAAAATCGGTTTTCGAAGCGCAAGAATTCATTCACAATAGGGGGATTGCTGAGTGTTGGTAAGAAAGAAGCAAAAGGGAGTTGGAACATCGAATGAATGGTTACGCCACCAGCATTGAGAGCTGCAATACCCGTAGGGGCAACTACCACCGTATTTTTATAACAAGTATTGATGATTTTGTGTAGCAGAGTAGTTTTACCTGTTCCTGCTTTCCCTGTGAGAAAAATATTTCTATTTGTTTGATTTACAAGTGTAAGTATGTACTCTTCCATACCATTTGTTTGGTTGTTATCATTTAAAACGCAAAGATACGAAACTTATTTTAATTAGCAAATTAACAAATTAGATGTGAACTACACAGCTAAATTTTGGTAGGAAGGAGGGTAGGTTTAGCTTATAGAAAGCTTATAGGAAGCTTATACGAATCTTGGACGATTGGTATAGAAAGGGTATATAAATAGTTGAAAGTGAATGGTTAAGAGTGAACGTTTTTTTGTAAAAAAGGTACTGAAAAGTAATTGTACAGGAGCGGATAAATAAATCTTTTTTACTTTTCTTTTGTTACTATTAATTTTTTTTGCTACTTTTGTCACATTAATAATCAACCTTTAAAAATATTCACAGCTATGATTAAAAAAATCTATCAAGTAGCCATAGGCATTGCTGTATGTCTTGGCTTTGTGGCTTGTAACTGCAATCAAGCTACTTCTAATGAGAATAAGAGTAGAAGTTCTTATCAAATTAAAGTAACTACCCCCCCTCGTCCAGCTGGGCAAACAGATGTACTAAACCTTACTACTCCTAAAATGGATACCGTGCGTGTGGGAATCATTGGTCTTGGAATGCGCGGACATAGTGCGGTAGAACGTTATATGCACGTGCCCGGAGCGAAAGTTACAGCTATCTGCGATATACGTCCTGAAATGGTAGAAAAAGCGCAACAAGTAATTGAAAAAGCAGGACATAAGCGTGTAGCCCAGTACACAGGTGATGAAAATGCTTGGAAAGCGCTATGTGAGCGCAAAGATGTAGACCTCGTGTACATAGTAACTGACTGGAAACACCACGTACCAATGGCGCTTTATGCTATGGAACACGGTAAACACGTGGCGATAGAAGTGCCCGCAGCTCTTGATATGGAACAGATTTGGGCATTGATTAATATGAGTGAGAAGAAACGCTTACACTGTATGATGCTTGAGAACTGCGTGTATGACTACTTTGAAATTACTACTCTTAATATGGCACAACAAGGACTCTTGGGTGAAGTGATTCACGGCGAAGGCTCTTATATTCATAACTTAGACGACTTTTGGACTGAGTATTGGAACAACTGGCGTTTAGACTACAATGCTAAGAATCGTGGAGATATATACCCTACGCACGGTATAGGTCCTGTATGCCAAGCGCTTAATATTCACCGAGGAGACAAGATGAACTATTTGGTTTCATTTGATACGCACGCTTTTAGAGGTAAAGAAGTGTACAAACGCGTAATGGGCAAAGAAGATCCTAACTTCCAAAACGGTGACCTTACTGTTACAATGATTAAGACAGAAAAAGGGAAAACCATACAAATACAACACGATGTGGTAACACCACGTCCATATTCACGTATGTATCAGCTTACAGGAACAAATGGATTCGCGAATAAATATCCAATAGAAGGTTATCTTATTCAGCCAGAAAGTATAGCAAAAGACGAAGTGCCTAACCACGAAAATCTTTCGGCACACAGCTTTATGCCCGAAGAGGCTAAAAAAGCAATGATGGAAAAATACAAACCACGTATTCTTAGAGAATTGGAAACTAAAGCAAAAGAAGTGGGAGGTCACGGAGGTATGGATTTCATTATGGACTATCGCCTCATCTACTGTTTGCGCAATGGTTTGCCTTTGGATATGGACGTGTATGACCTTGCTGAATGGTGTTGCTTAGCACCTCTTTCTAAACTATCATTAGAAAACGGTAGTGCTCCTGTAGAAATACCTGATTTTACTCGCGGAGCTTGGAATAAACAAAAAGGTTACAAACACGCGTTTGCTAATTAGAATCCCCACCCCTTTCCCTCCCCCAAGGGGAGGGGGTAGGATAATATATTTTTCTAACTATTTATATTGCATTCTCTCTTCCTTGGGAGGGGGCGAGGGAGGATTATATAACTTATGTCAAACGTATTACGTCTTCCTGCGGAACAACTATATGCAAAAGAATTAGAGGCTTTAAAAGAAGAGGATAAAAAACAAGAAAAGCCCATAGGCTGGCAATTGTCGCCTAAAGCTGTGCTGAAATTTGTAACTGGAGGTACTGCCAGCGGGGTAGAGATTACTCCTAAATATATCGGTCATAACCGCTTGGTGGAGATAGCTATAGCTACACTCCTTACCGACCGCTCACTATTGCTTATAGGCGAGCCAGGAACCGCCAAATCGTGGCTTTCCGAGAACCTTACTGCAGCCATTTGTGGTGATTCTGGCAAAGTGATTCAAGGTACTGCGGGCACCAGCGAAGAACACATTCGCTATTCGTGGAACTACGCAATGCTCTTAGCTAACGGGCCATCGCACGAAGCCTTACTTAAATCACCTATTTATCGCGCGATGGAAACAGGAACTGTCGCTCGTTTTGAGGAGATTTCACGTTGTGCCTCCGAAGTGCAAGACGCACTGATTTCTATTCTATCGGAGAAGAATATTGCTATTCCAGAACTCAGTGAAGAATTACCTGCTCAGCGTGGTTTCTCTATTATTGCCACAGCTAATACTCGCGATCGTGGTGTAAACGAGATGTCCTCAGCACTTAAAAGACGTTTCAACATCATCGTGCTACCAGCTCCTGCTACTTTAGAAACTGAAGTGTCTATCGTAACCAAGCGCGTAGCCGAGATTTCTAACAACTACAAACTGAAAGCTGCCTTGCCAAGCAATGAAGCTATAGAGAAGATTGTAACTATTTTCCGCGAATTGCGCAAAGGAGCTACTTTAGACGAAAAACAGAAACTCAAATCTCCTAGCGGAGTTATTTCTACTGCAGAAGCTATTTCGCTTATCACCAATAGTATGGCATTAGCAGGCAGTTTTGGCAACGGTACTGTTACTGATGAAGATTTAGCATCAGGATTGCAAGGAGCTGTAGTAAAAGATGAAGATAAAGATAAAATGGTGTGGAAGGAATACCTTGAAAATGTAATGAAGAAACGCGGAGCATCGTGGCGTGAACTCTACAACCAATGTTCGGCAATGAACAATTGATAATTATTACATTGCTATATTGGCAAAATTACACATTTTCACATAGTAATAAATAAGCGAATTGTATTCAGGGTGTGCTTGAATCCACTGATGCAAGATAGGTATAAAGGTGGCGATAATCTCTTTATCGCCACTTTCTAATATATGTTTGCTATAAGCGATATAGATTTGTTCTGCCAAAGGCATAATAAGAATACCTTGGTATGACTTAGGTGCGAAATCCTCAGCGCGCAGAAACGGCATTACATCAGTAATTACTTCTAAATATTCATCGCGATCTTTATACGCTTTGTGCAACTGCTCTGCTAAGGCAGAAAACGCTTTTGAAGGCATCGTGAAATACATACCTTTCAAATTCTCGTACAGCACATCAATAAGCGCTATTTTTCCTGTTTTGCGCAACTGTGCGAAGAACTTCACGTATTGCCAAAGCAGTTGGTCGGTAATGAGCACTTCTTCAATGCTAAAACGCAGGTCTTTGAGTGCTTGCACATATTGCAGAAAAGTGTCTAAGTCGTTTTCGGCTACTGCCCTCTTGCAAAAATCGTAATACACCCAGCCCAACGAATATTTGTTGATACTGCTATTGTTTTCCTTAAATTCCTCAAGAGCGATGCGCAACGCCTCGTCCAAGTCACCTGCTTTGCGCAAAGCCGTTACCTCACTTATCATCATTTCTTTACAACTCTAAAAAGGGTGATTTTCTCATTGCCCGAAGCAACCATAGTTTGCTCATCTACAAAGAGTAGCGCGTGATAGGATTTATCCGAAAGTTGTTGCCAACTCTTGCCTTGGTCGTTAGAGAAGAAAAGACCATTAGGCGAAGTTGCCACCAAAGCATTCCCTTCACTATTAGGGATGTATTGCACACAACTCGCATAGCCAATAGCCTTGTCGGTCGCGATAGGCTGCCAAGTTTTACCTCCATCGAAAGTGAGTGCGCCAGAGCCTTTGCGCTCTGTAGGTTGTTCATAATCGCCACCGAGAACAATGCCCTGCTGGTCGTTGTAGAAAGCTATGGTGAAAGCCCCTTGAGTAGCTTGCCCTTGGGCGAGAGGTAGGGTAGCGAGGTCTTGCCATTTATAGCCCTTGTTGTCCGAGAACAACACCCTGCTCTTACTGCCGCCTGTTACTACCCATAGTTTGTTGCCATAGTGTGCCAAAGCCGAGTTGCTAGCGGCGAATACACTTTCACCCTCTTCGAGTTTTGGTGATTGTGACCACGTGAGTTTCGTCCATTGTTGTCCGCCGTTGAGCGTTGTTACTACCGATAGACGATTGTCGATAGGGTCGCCAATAGCGATGCCAAATTGGTCGTCCGTAAAGCGCAATACATCGTAGAATACATCGGGGTGTTCCTCGCGATACACTTCCTCCATACCACTTTGTTCTGCTTTGTAAAGCAATGCAGGGTTGCCGATAGAGAGCATAAAAAAGTTCTGACTCGTTGTTGCTACCGCACGGAAATCCGAAATCACCCCACGATTCTTCAAGTTAGAAGTCGCAATGGTTTGGTTTTGTGTGTTGATAAAACCAAAGGTAGCATCGGAGCCTGCAAAAGCCACGTTTTTCTCTAAGAGCACCATTGCTCGCACGCTTATCTTCTCCAATGGAAAAGACTTTACTTCTACCAATTTGATAGTAGTGTCCTTATAAGGATTAGAGTGCTTACACGCCCCAAAGCAAAGCAATATAAAAATAATAGCAATATGTTTCATACATCAGTGATAAACAAAGGCAAAGATAATGTTTTTGCTTGGAATAACAAAGAAAGGATATAATTTTTTCATCACTGACACTATTTGGCAGAGTAATGCCTTACCTTTGCACCGTGAAACTAAAAAACAAATAATCATTACTAAAACCTTTTTGAACAATCCTAAGGCGTATTTTAGAGAGGATTAGAGAATCTTTATCACTTCTCCTAAGTCCAAATACACTAAATATTTTCCTTTTACTTGCCAGCCTATGGCTGTTAGGTTTTGTTGGTAATGCTGTAGTTGGGTGCGGTATTGGTCGTTGGGTTGTCCGGTTTTGTAATCTATGATATAGACTTCGCGAGTGGTAGGGTTGTAGGCAAGTCGGTCGGGACGGAAATAGTTGCCATTAGCATCTATAAACTCGCGTTCCATAAAGTATTCGTAGTCCTCACTAAAGAAGGGTGCTAAAGTGTTGTCTTTGAGCAATCGCGCCATTTGAGGTTGCAATAACTCATATTGTTCGGCAGTGAGAGTGCCCTCTTGTAACGCATCGTTGAGCACAGTATCGAGGTCGGTGGCATAAGTGATTTTTGAGAATAACTCGTGAATGAGGTTACCGCGCTCCAAGGCTTCTTGTTGGTGAGTGTCCCATAATAGGGAGGCTCCCGTCGCAATCTTGTAGTTTGGCTGTTGCCAACCTTTTTGAAAAGGAATAGGTGATTCTTCAGCTGCTGCTTTCTCTTTCTTCTCAGGAAATATAGGGTTCCCAAAGGTATATTCCATTACATTCTCATTCCACTGCTTGTTTTCTTCTAAAAACTCTTTAAAGAACGTGCCATACGTTCCGGTACTACTTTTGGATAGTGAGGTGATTATATAGAGGAAAGATTCGGGACGCGTCATCGCTACATATAATACATTTAGCTGGTCGAGGAGGTTTTGTTCGTGCAATTGTGTCATCAGTTCTTCGGCTTGCGGGTCGTAGTTCACTAAACTTTTATTACTGTTCACCAGTAGATAGTCAAAACCGTTAAACTGCTCGTGATCTACGGGAAACCAAAGTTTTTCAGTATGTGTATCGATGAGTTTGCTATCGGCAAAAGCGTAGATAATCACGGGGGCAGAAAGCCCTTTGCTCTTGTGAACCGTCATCACGGTAATAGCATTCAAACCTTCGGGTGAACTGATACTCAGTTTTTCTTGCTGGTCGTCCCAAAACTCCAGAAAATCGGCTAAGCCTCCTTTGCGCGCATTCTTAAAATCGAATACAATATCCATAAAGTGAGTGAGATAAGCATCGGAGGTGTGGGCAAGCCCAAAACAATTCACCGCCAAAGCTACTCCTTCGTATAAAGAATATTGGTTGAACAACTCTATAGAAAACTGAAAATCGGCAAGGAAAGTGTTTATGGGTTCTTCTACATATTTGCTGAGGAATAGGTGAGGGTCTTTATCTCCTTTAAATCGCAGATAATCAAAGAGTAATTGCAGTTTGATTTCCTTACTATCAGCGTGGTAGAGCAAACGTAATAGGGTGATGAGAAACTGTACCGATACCACGTTTTTCAGCAATAGCGAATCGGGAGAAATCACATTTCTTTGGTGTTCTGAAAGGAAAGAGGCAACGGCAGCTCCTTCGCGGTTAGTGCGCACTAATATCGTAATATCCTTATCGGCAGCCCCTGCTCGGTTAGCGTGTTCTATTTTCTCTAAAATAGCTTCACAATAGCTGTGTTCGCGCGGTGAGAGTATAACGGCATTGCTGTTGTTATTCTCTTCTGTAAACATATCCTCTTCTTCTGTAGTGATGAACGAGAGATTGAAATAGCCTTTGGGTAAGGATTGGTCTTTTTTGTTTTCGGGATATTCCTGTGTAGAGTTTTTGTAAAGTTCTTTGTAGGTCTCACTTTGGAAAAGGTCTCCAGCAAACTTAAAAAAATGGTTGTTAAAATCGATAATGGCTTCTAAACTGCGGAAGTTTTCATTGAGGTCTTTGACTTCTCCTTTGATGCGGAAAGGGTTTACTTCATTGTTATACAGACTCATAAACTGTTCCGCTTTTCCTCCTCGCCAACGATAAATTGATTGTTTGGCATCGCCTACAAGTAATACCGACCCGCACTTATTGTTCACCTCACTTTGCACTGCATTGAGGATAAGCGGTATAAAGTTTTGCCATTGCAGTACTGAGGTGTCTTGAAACTCATCGATAAAATAGTGGCGGAATTTCTCACCGATACGCTCGTAGATAAAAGGTGCAGGCTGATTGCTGAGCTCTGAGGAAATCACTCCGTTGAACTCCCATATAGGCAAGATGTTTTCTTCTTCTTTAATGTTCTCTATTTCTTTTTGTATGCGGTTGAGTAAAGCCAAAGGCACAACATATCTCAGTGCGTTGTTCGCAAAGGCAAGAGCACCAAAAGCCTTTTTGATTGCCAAAAACAAGTTGGCAATCATCTCTTGCAAACTATCTATCAGAACAGTGTCGTACTTCTTAGCCGCTGAACCAGAATAAAGAGGTTCGCCTTCTAATAGATTGTTTTGCCAACCACTGCCCCACGAAGGCTCCTTAGAGTTGTCGGCAGTGAGGTTATCGAAGAATTTGTATAAATGTCCTCCATTAAAAGCGCCTTTATCCAAACCGTGCTCACACATCAGTTGCATAAAGTCTTGAGCAGAAGTTTTAATGCTTTTCAGGGCATTGTTGCGTTGTTTGAGTAAGGTATTTTTAAGGATTAGAAAATCAGGTATTTCCTTGTCTTTCAGTGATTGTAATTGCTCGTAATGGTTCTCATTGGTGAGCATTTCGGCTACGCCTAATAATTCTTTAGTAGTATCCCAACTCTTGTCGTCATCTATCTTTTCGTTGGCGAAATCGATGAGCAATTGGGTAAGCTCGGGGTCGTTTCCTGCCTGATTCATCAAATTATCAACCGCTCGCTCTAGTAAAGCCTTGCTGTCCAACTGTACTTCAAAGAAAGGATTGAGATGCAAATCCTGTGAAAAGTGGCGTATCAGTTGGTGATTGAACCCATCGATAGTACTGATATTAAAAGCTGCGTAGTTGTGCAGTATATGCTCCAAAGCCTTAGCCGAACGCGTTCTCAATTCTTCGTCGGGGAGATTCAATTCCTTTGCTAATTCAGTAAACATAGCGTGAGGTTTAGTGAGCATTTTGTCCTCACTGAATACCCCCAATAACTCTATGATGCGATTCTTCATTTCAAAAACCGCCTTATTGGTAAAGGTAATAGCGAGTAACTGCCTAAACAAATCGGGTTGCTTACTGCCGAGAATAATTCTCAGATAAGCTTTCACCAGACTGTAGGTCTTTCCAGACCCTGCCGAAGCGTTGTATATAATATAATTTGCTGAAGGTGTATTCATTTAATTACCTCTTACCTTAAAATTGCGCTGCAGGAGCGGTATCGTTGTTGAGCTTCTTGTCTACCGAATTGTTCTTTCCTTTGGAGAAATCGTAGCTAACCCCTAATACAAACATATTGCGGTTGTTTTCTATGTAGGTATAGCTATGCTGGTTTACCAAACCTTCGTAACTGCTCTTCATCTTGTATTCCGAAGGCATTCCTAACCAAAACATACCACCTTTAAGTGTCCAACTACCTAACTGGTATTCTATAAAAATATCATTGTTATTTTCATAAGTGCTCATAGTGTTGCCGTCTATGTAATAAATAGGAAAGTTGAAACTGTAATCTACCCTCAAATCTTTATAAGTAAAAGTAAGTGATAGGTTGTTGTCGATATAATCATTGCGAGCGCGTAGTCCAGCATCAGTAACCAAAGTCTCACGTGTAGGGGCTATATTAGCTGAAAATACAAATAAATCATTCCTTAATGGTTTGAAAGTACCATCTAATGAAAAACCAAACTCCTCGTGATATTTACTGTTTTCATAAGTGCTGAGTAGTCCATTGCGTACGGGGTCTTTGATATAAATATCAGTAATTACTCGTTGGGTGTTTTTGTAGAAGGGTTGAAGGTTAAAATCGGTGTACTCATTGTTGAAAGTATAAGAGAGTCCAGCCCAAAATATATGTTGTGATTTTAAGTAAGGATTTCCTGTCTCCAAGATGTTCGGCGCTTGTTGTGCTATATTGCTACTGAGTTCTGCACTACGCGGACTGCGGGGTACATAGTAACTTGTGAGGCGCAAACTCTGGTTATTAGCGAGTTCATAACCCAACACTACTTTTGGGGTAAACACCCATTCGGTAAAAGTGTTTTCGGCACTACGGTTGTGGGTGTGGGTAAGCCCAGCACTGGCTCTGTACATAAAATTAGCCTTTTTACCTACAAACTCGGTGTACAAATACTGATTGGTATAGGTAACATCGTAAGCCGAAGTACCTGCTAAGTTACGTAAGTCGTTGTCGATAAAAGTACTGCTAATGCGGTAGCCCGAATTGAGTTTGCCTATAGTAAACTGATGAGTATGTGCTACTTCACCTACCCAACCGCGTTGTTTTACTTTCAAATCCATATCATCGTCGTACACATTCTGCTGGGTTGCGGTCTCCCATTCCTTTGAGAGGTTCTCTTTGGTAGTGTTGTAATAGCTCCCCACGGCGTTCACGCTCAATTCATCACGTTTGCCTAATTTTTTAGAGAAGTATAGGTCTATCTTGGGGCGTAACCAATGGTCGTGACTTTTACCTGATAATGTGTGATGGCTAACCGTTGTACCTTGTGTAAATAGGTTTATGCCATTGCTATGTGCAGAGCGATTCAAAAGCTCCATTCCTGCTTTAACTTGAAAATTGTAGTTTTGTGGTACTACTGCGCTATAACGCACCGAAGCGTTGTGCGCATTATAGCTAAACCCTGATTTTGACTGTTGGTCGTTTGCATAACGTACACCCGATAGTTCGTAATCGGAGTGTTTTTCATAGTATCTATCGTTGTAATTGCGAAACTCCAATTTGTATTCGACTCCCAACGTATGTTTGCCTTTGGTGTAGTTACCATAAGCCGAAGCATCTACAAAACCCGTAGTAAGTGCCGAAAGCCCATCCACCCCTATCGAATACCCCTCTTCAGCCGAACGAGTGATGATGTCCACCACTGTATCAGCCCTATTGCTCCAGCGAGCGGGTGGAATATCGTAATAGTCAATTCGTGCCACATTTTGAGGAGCAATACCGCGTATTTGCAAGTCAGTTGCTTCTACACCGTTTACTAATACCAAGAGTGTACCCCTTTTAAGGGTGGCAATCTGGTTGGTTACAGGATTGAGGTGCAGGTTAGGCAAACTGCGCAAGAGGTCTTTGGCATAGCGTGCTTGTTCCACAGCTTTCTTTTCAAAGGTAAAACTCGCCTTATCGGTATACTGTGTTTTGCGCTGTGCTTTTACAATTATCTCATTGAGCACAATCGTATCCAAAGGTGTTTCAGGCACTACTTCTTGCGCTGTAGTGGTCATAAAATAAACTAATAGTAAGGTGGTTAAAAGGAGTTTCATATTTTATCCTGCAAACTCGTCTAACATATCCAAAGATGGTACAAAGAAAAGTGTTCCTGTTTCGGCAGTGCTGAAATCTAATAGGCGGTCGTAATTGCCAGCGGGATTGCCTATAAACATATTGGTAAGCATCTTTTCTACCGTGCTAAACGTATTGGCATAGCAGATGAAGTAAGTGCCCATTTGGTGACTTACGGGGTCGTGGAAAGGCATATTGTCTCTCACTACTTTCAAATCATCGCCTACATTGGCAAGTGCCGAGTGCGCATTGGTAGGCTTGGTATCCTCGTCCATTTCTATGTCCATTTCTTTGCTACGCCCTATTACTTTTTCTTGTTCGCTAACGGGGAGCACACGCCAAGCGTTCATATCGTGTACGTATTTTTGTACGAATAGGTAGCTTCCTCCTTGGTAATCGGGGTCTTCATCACCCACTACGGCAAACTGTTCGCGTTCTGCGCCACGCGGGTTTTCGGTACCGTCTACAAAACCAATGATAGCGCGTCCGTCCCAATATCTAAAACCTTGTACGTTTACAATACCATTGGCGATGGGTTGCATAACCTCGCTAATGGCAGCTGCCATATCGTAAGCCAAGCTGGGGTTGTGTGCGCGGATATGAAAGTGTAAGTCGCCTTCAGTGGCTACAGCAGTGTGTTTACTACCTCTGATGGGCTCAAAATCTTTGAGTTCTTTGGGGAGCGGTTTGGGTAACCCTAAAGTAAGCCACGCCCTATGGCTAATGCCTATGGTTACACTGGCACGACCTTCGGGAAAGCGGTCGGCTACCGAGTTGTTGAGGTTTCCTACCAAACCACATACTTTTGCAAAAGTATTATTAAGCAATGTCTTGTCTATATCTTTTTTAAATGCCCATACCAAAAATATGGTATTGTTATTAGGCAAGTCTGTTACATTCTGATAATTCATTATATTAAGTATTTTTAATTTTTTAGGGATATTTCACGTGCTCTTTTCTTAACTTCAGTATAAGGTCTCAACAATCCGTTATTAGCTTGCTCAATACCTCTTTCTGTGGAAGCTAATTACCCTCTTGTGAAATAAGTTTTTCTTCTGTCAAAAGAAATCTGTTTTTCCTTGCACCATTCTTCTACTAATAATTGCTCTTCGGTATGTAAAGGTTGTGTACTATGATGTTCATAGTTCATTCATTTTATAACTCCCTAAATTCACTAATGTTCTACCGAATAATCGTTTGAGTTCTATCAGGTCCCACCGATACTACTTTGATGGGCACTTCGAGTTCTTTCTCTAAGAAACTGATATAATCCAGAAGTTCTTTGGGTAGTTGCTGGTAATTGGTGAGTTTGGTAAGGTCTTGTTGCCAGCCTTTGAGTTCCGTATATATGGGCGTTACGTTCTGTTCCTCTATATTGTAAGGCAAGTGCTTGATTTCTTTTCCTTTATAAAGATATGACGTACATACTTTTAAAGTCTCAAAACCGCTGAGCACATCGGCTTTCATCATTGTAAGTTCGGTAACTCCGTTTACCTGTACAGCGTATTTAAGGGCTACCAAATCAAGCCAACCACAACGGCGACGCCTACCGGTAGTGGCGCCAAATTCGCGACCTACTTGGGTCATTGTTTCGCCCACTTCGTCGAACAATTCGGTAGGGAAAGGCCCACTGCCCACACGGGTGGTATAAGCCTTAAAGATACCTATTACCTCACCAATACTGCGAGGGGCTACACCCAAGCCCGTACAAGCTCCAGCAGCCGTTGTGTTCGACGAGGTTACAAACGGATAGGTACCAAAATCAATGTCCAACATAGAACCTTGTGCTCCTTCGGCAAGTATTTTTTTACCCTTTTTGAGGGCTTGGTATAGGTATTCTTCACTGTCGATAAGCTGAAACTCTTTCAGCACTTTTATCGCTTCAAAAAACTCGGCTTCCAACTCTTGTAGGTTATACTGAATATCCACCTTGTAGTTAGCGAGCATCTCTTCGTGTTTATCGGTCAGGTTACGGTAACGCTCGTTAAAGTCACTGAGCTCTATATCGCCCACGCGCAAGCCGTTACGACCTGTCTTATCCATATAAGTAGGTCCTATGCCTTTAAGAGTAGAACCTATTTTAGCTTTACCTTTGGAAGCTTCGGAAGCAGCATCTAAGAGGCGGTGAGTAGGCAAGATAAGGTGTGCTTTGCGAGAGATGAGCAAATTCTGTTTTAAATTTACCTCGTAAGGAGCGAGTGCCTCTATTTCTTTTTTGAAAATGATAGGGTCTATCACCACCCCATTACCGATAATATTTACAGCACCTTTGTGGAAGATTCCCGACGGAATAGTGTGTAACACGTGTTTAATACCGTTAAATTCAAGAGTATGCCCTGCGTTAGGACCTCCTTGAAAGCGTGCGATAATGTCGTAGTTCTGCGTAAGGACATCTACTATTTTCCCTTTTCCTTCGTCTCCCCACTGAAGACCTAATAATAAATCTACTGCCATTTTTGTTTCTTTTATTTAGTTGCTCTCTCTTCTTTTGGGGCATCTGCTTTGCGTGTACCGTAAAAATAAAGAGAGTGATTGCTAATATTAATGTTAAAAACTTCTTCTATGGTTTTCTGTATTGCTTGAATACGAGGGTCGCAAAACTCCACAATCTCACCCGTATCGGTAAGGATTACGTGGTCGTGCTGACGGTCAAAATACGATTTCTCGTAATACGCTTGGTTTTGTCCAAACTGATGTTTGCGCACCAAACCACATTCCAGCAAGAGCTCAATCGTGTTGTAGAGGGTCGCTCTACTCACCCGATACTTTTTCTTTTTCATATTTTCATAGAGAGTCTCTATGTCAAAATGGTCGTTGTATTCGTAAATCTCCTTCACAATCGCATAGCGTTCAGGGGTCTTACGGTGTCCGTTGTCTTCCAAATATTTGGTAAGCACCTTTTTTACAATCTCCAAGTTCTCTTCGGAGGTGTTTTTTTTATCTTTCTCAGCTATATTTTTCATATATTAAATATGTTTTTCAATAAAGGGCAAAAGTACTATTTATTTTTCAGAAAACAAAACACTACTATTATTTTTCAAAGCAAACACACCTCAGCCTCGCTACATTCGCTCTCTTAACATTACACCAACTCCTCCTTTGAAGGTAGCCAGCGATAGCTGGGTATGTGTAAAAGGAGAGGTTTGTCACCTTTTCCAGCTTGCCCCCCTTCGGGGGTTCGGGGGCTTACCGAATAAGAGCCTCGCTACATTCGCCCTCTTAGCATTGCATCAACTCCCCCTTTGAAGGTAGCCAGCAATAGCTGGGTATGTGTAAAGAGAGAGGTTTGTCACCTTTTCCAGCTTGTCCCCCTTCGGGGGTTCGGGGGCTTACCGAATAAGTGCCTCGCTACATTCGCCCTTTTAGCATTGCGTTAACTCCTCCTTTGAAGGTAGCCAGCGATAGCTGGGTATGTGTAAAAGGAGAGGTTTGTCACCTTTTCCAGCTTGCCCCCCTTCGGGGGTTCGGGGG